>NZ_KV813798.1:24373-56026 GCF_001813725.1 Rothia sp. HMSC072B04
CGTTCCCCGTATGCGCGGGGATGAGCCCGACGAGAGGCCGCAGGTCGGAAGCCCCACATGGCGTTCCCCGTATGCGCGGGGATGAGCCCTCGTGCGTGACCACAACATCCGCGATAGGAAGGCGTTCCCCGTATGCGCGGGGATGAGCCCTATGATCCGGCTGATGTAGTCGGCGTGAACTGGTTTTCCCTGTATGCGCGGGGATGAGCCCCGAGGTACCGTGTTCCGTCACAACGTTCTGCGGTTTTCCCCGTATGCGCGGGGATGAGCCCTGAATCAGTCCCGTACGCAGTGCGTAGGCGTTGTTTTCCCCGTATGCGCGGGGGTGAGCCCAAGTCGAAAAGCCGGCAAGTTGCCACGCATCAGTGTTCCCCGTATGCGCGGGGGATGAGCCATTGTCATGGGTATGAGACGTGGTCCCCATAGGGTTTTCCCCGCATCCGCGGGGATGAGCCTCAGGCACACCCATTCCGTGAAGGTAACGGTCAGTGTTCCCCGCATGAGCGGGGATAAATAGAGAGGCGCCGAGCCACACGCTCCTCAATCTGCGTACTTGCAGAAATGAACTGGCATGTGCCTGGTTTCTAATCCTCCGGTAGCTTCTGACACCCCACCAACCCCGCCCCTCCTGCCCCCGATAATGCCCTGATACCGCCCGCGATAAAAACCCCCGTTAAAAACACAGTCGGGGCCGTCTCGCACGCAGGCTCGAAAAGTGCGAGAATGGAGCAGAAAAGAAAACTACGAAAGAGATACTTTCATGCTTATTCTCGTTGTGAACGCTGGTTCTTCCTCCCTGAAGTACCAGGTGCGTGACACCTCCCTGCCCGAGGCAGAGCAGATGCTGACCTCCGGCCTCGTCGAAAACATCGGCACCGACGTGCCCAACCACGAAGTCGCATTCGACATCATGTCCGAGAAGCTTGAGCCCGTCCTGGCAGGCCGTGAGCTGCAGGCAGTCGGCCACCGCGTGGTGCAGGGTGCAGAGAAGTTCACCCACCCCGCCCTGCTCACCGAGGAAGTTGTCCAGCAGATCGACGACCTCTCCCCGCTGGCACCGCTGCACAACCCCGCACACGCTCAGGGCATGCGCGCAGCAATGCACAAGTGGCCCTCCCTGCCGCAGGTTGCTATCTTCGACACCGCGTTCCACTCCACCATGCCTGAAGAAGCATGGCGCTACGCGATCCCCTACGACCTGGCTGACAAGTACAGCATCCGCCGCTACGGCTTCCACGGCACCAGCCACGAGTACGTCTCCCACGTTGCAGCTGACATGCTCGGCATTGCACGCGACGAGTTCAACGGCATCGTTGCTCACCTCGGTAACGGCGCGTCCGTAACCGCTGTGAAGGGCGGCAAGTCCGTCGACACCTCCATGGGCTACACCCCGCTGGCTGGCCTGATCATGGGTACCCGCTCCGGCGACATCGACCCCTCGGCACTGACCACCATCCTGATTCGTGAGGGCATCGACGGTGCACGCCTGGACACCATCCTGAACAAGGAGTCCGGCCTGCTCGCACTGGCTGGCTCCAACGACATGCGTAAGGTCGTTGAGGCTGCACAGTCCGGCGACGAGCGTGCACAGCTCGCACTGGACATGACCTCCTACCGCCTGATGAAGTACATTGGCGGCTACAACCTGGTTGTTGGCGGCGCGCAGGCACTGATCTTCACCGCAGGTATCGGTGAGAACTCCGGCGACTTCCGCAAGCTGGTCCTGGACCGCCTCGGTGCTCTCGGCATCAAGTACAACGAGGAAGAGAACGCTAAGCGTTCCCCCGAGCCGCGCGTGATTTCCACCGAGGATTCCGCAATCAAGGTGCTGGTCATCCCCACCAACGAGGAGAAGGCTATCGCTGAGGCTACCGAGGAACTCGTCAAGAGCCTCTAAGCCCCACGCACCCCGCCGTGTAAGCGGTTGAATATAGACAGTCCGCTGCAGTTCCCGTTCCGTACGGGTGCTGCAGTGGACTTGTTTTTGAGCATCCATTAGAGTAAATGCATATGATTCAACTCACTTTACAATGCAACATTACGCCAATGCAACATGTATTACATATGTATCATTCATCACATTGGGAACAAGAATGAAAGTTAGTTAAAAGTGTGGGTTTAGATGCTGCATAAAGTGTAAACTTATTGCTTGCTTGGGAAAGTTGTGCAAGGGGGGGGGGTTGAGTGCATTGATCCGCAACATTCCAACATTGATGGCAGTTAAGGTTGAGGGTGAAAAAAGATTGATGATTCTAGGTTAATTCTGTTAGGAATTATTTATCGACCCAAGTTGTTGCACAACAGGGAACAATAAATACAAATTTTTTGTGCTTTCATATAACGAGTGTTCATCGAAAAGAACTGAAGCGGATTTATAGCCGCAAAAGTATTCTAAGAGTGCACTCTGAAGTACACGTTTAAACACACACTGCGATAACTTTTATTTTTGTATTTTATATACAGAAATAAAGTGGATCAATGTGCAAAACTCATTCCAATTGAGAGAGATTTGGTAATGGATATTCACTCGACTAAGAGCCACTCCGAACAAAGTGGAAAGCTGATGGGCCGTCGTACCCTGGTCAAGGGTGCAGCATGGGCAACGCCCGTTGTGGCAGCAACCGCCGTAGTGCCCGCCTACGCCGCATCCAAGAACCCTTGCGAATACGGCACCATCGTATCCGTGCCCTGGGGTGAACGTGCCAACCGTCGCCGCTACAAGGGTACCGTGAATGAAGAATACGAATGGGCAGTAATGCCCACCTCCAACTGCAGCCCCCAGCCGCAGACCTACTTCATCGACAACACCACCCCCGAAAATAAGCTTGCTTACCCCTGGGGTCGTTACGAGGGTGTGAGCGACTTCCCGCCGATTTACCCCCCGAACGGCAAGGACACCCCTGACTACACCTCCAAGGACGGCGTTGGTGGCGTTGGTGGCGGCGTTATCATCAACGTTCGTGTTGAGAACGTTGCAGGTGACGTCTCCTATGCACCGACCCCCACCGGTGCGGACCGTTTCGCATTCGGTGAGGCCGAGGCAAACCGCAAGAACAACATGTACTACGCCGAAGGCTACAAGGGCAAGGGCGCAAACCCCCCGGTTGTTCGCCTCAACGACAACTACAAGGGCAGCCGCTCTACCTACATCGCTCACGGTAAGTACAACTACCTGCACTTCCCGGATGGTCCCCGTCCTCCCAAGGAAAACAGCCCCCTGTGGACTTACGCATACGGTAAGCACTACACGACCGCTGAAGGCCGCGATGGCTGGTCCTGGGACATTCAGGTAATGGCTAACATTACCCACCCCAATGCTGGTCAAGACGTTGTGTCGTACATGACCTACCTGCGTAAGCACACCTACGGTGACCCCGCGCATAAGTCGGCAAAGGTCATTCCGGTGCAGTACCGCGTTATTGTGACTTCCCCCTGGGGTACTGTCACTTATCTTTCGGCAGCTGTTTAATATCAGCTTGCATTAGGTCTGAATGGAGTAGTGACCCATTCGACCTACTTCAATCTTGGATTGAGATTTATATATTGTGATGTTTATTTGAGTATAAAGTTGATGGATTTTTAGTGTATTAGGGAGTGGTGTCCCTAATAAGTAGACGCTATTCTTCTGTCAGCTTTTGGAGGGGCCGGTTCCGCACCACGTGTGCGGAACCGGCCCCTCTGCATGCATCAATAGGGAGAAAAGCTAAGCATTGTATCTCTTGGCGGGCTATTGCAGGGAAGATGAGAAGTGGTGAGCGTTCCGTGAGAAAAAGCGCATTCACATTCACTAGTAAGTGCCCAAAAACGATAGAGTGGAATCAGATAACACTCGATACGAAGCGGACGAGACATGACTCAACCCCCTGAAAACCACCAGCAGCCCGGTGGGCAGTTCAACGCCCAGCCCGGCCAGCAGGCATTCCACGCCCCCGGTGAGCCCCTCCCGCAGGACCTCTCCGCCGGCTGGCTCCCCGAAGACGAGCGCCAGAAGCCGGTCAGCCCCCTGCCCCAGCCGAAGCTCTTCGCCTACCAGTCGATGCTGCCGCCGAAGGTGCTGCACGCGCTGCGTCACCCCTCCGAAATTCCGTGGCTGGTCGCCGCCTACGCGGTCACCGCGGTCGGCTACATTGTGCTGTTCATGGCGCTGGCTGACCTGTTCAGCTCGATGATGCGTTACGTCTTCAGCTCAACCGGTGAAGGCTCGGTTCGAGTACCTTCCGGCAGCACCTCCGCAAGCCTGGAAGACCTGATTTTCCAGACGGTTGGCCTGCTCATCCTGGGCCCGATTGCCATCTTTATCGTTCGTGCAATCTACTACGCGCAGCAGCGTGTTCGCGGTGTGCGCATCACCCCGACCCAGTTCCCTGAGGCGTACCAGATGCTCGCCGAAGCAGCTGAGGCGGCGGGTCTGCGCCGCGTGCCGGATGCGTACGTTGTTCTCGGTAACGGCACCATGAACGCTTTCGCGGCAGGTCACGGCTTCCGCCGCTACATCTGTCTGTACTCTGACCTGTTCGAGATTGGCGGTAAGTCTCGTGACCCGGAGGCGCTGCGCTTCATCATTGGCCACGAGGTGGGCCACATCGCCGCAGGTCACGTCGGTTATTTCCGTCTGATTTTCACTACGCTGTTCAACCAGATTCCGGTGCTGTCGAGTGCGCTGTCCCGCTCGCAGGAGTACACCGCAGATAACTTCGGCTACCGCTTCTGCCCCGAGGGCGCTGAGGGTGCTGTCAAGGTGCTTGCGGCAGGTAAGTACCTGAACAAGCAAGTCAACTTCGATGAGCTTGCCGACCGTGCCGTGACCGACCGCGGCCTTGCCGTCTGGTACGTGAACCTGCTGGCAAGCCACCCGGTTCTTACCTGGCGTGCGCATGCGCTGCGTGACCGCACCCAGCCGGGCCGCCTGTTCTGGCGCCCGACTGAGAACCCGGTCAAGGACACTGCACCGCGCGTTCCTGTGCTGATTCCGGCGTCTGAGCCGGTGCACATGTGGCCTGACCCGATTCAGTCCACCGAGTTCATGCGTGAACACCAGGACACCTGGGCTGACCACACCCTGGAAACCGTGGACGTGTACTCCAAGCCCGAGAACGCCCCCAAGTTCGATGCGAATTCGACGCTGTTCGCTGGCTGGCTCACCGAGCAGGCTCGTGCCTTCCACGGCCAGCGTTGGGATGCGTACGCTGCCGCCGGTGGTGTGCCGGCACCGGGTGCTCCCGGTGGCCCGCAGATGCCCGCACCGGGTCAGCCTGCACCCAATCAGCCTGCCTACGGTCAGCAGCCTGGCTTCGGCCAGCCTGCCGCAGGCCAGAACAGTGCAACCCAGAACGGTGCAGGCCAGCCCGCACCTGAGCAGCCCTCTAACGGCCAGCCTAACGGTCAGCCTTCTAATGGTCAGTCTGCTCCCGAGCAGTACGGTTACGGCCAGTACGGTAGCGGCTCCTCTGAGGGTGGCTCGTACGGTTACGGCTTCGACGGCGATAAGAAGTAGCCGCTGAGCCTACTCTGAACGCCTCATCTGAGCCGCACAGCTCAATAACCTTCACGAACCCGCCGGGGTGCTAACGCACTCCGGCGGGTTCGGCTGTTAACCGCCTCCTGCACACTCCTAAGCTCTCCCTGCGTGACCCCCAGGTGAGAAGGGGTGCCCGCTACTGCATCCGCCGCATGCCGCAGGCATAGAATGGACAGCATGCTTTCATCACTTCGCTCCATCAAACTCGACCCGCTGCTGACCATGCTTATTAGCGCGGTCATCCTCGCAATTATTGTGCCGGCGCGCGGCGACTTTGCCGAATGGTTCAGCACCGGAACGAAGTTCGCGGTCGCCCTGCTGTTCTACCTGTACGGCGCTCGCCTCTCCACCGCGGAGGCTATTCGCGGCCTGACCCACTGGCGTCTGCACCTGATGATTCTCAGCTGCACGTTCGTGCTGTTCCCCCTGGTCGGTTTGGCGCTTTCACCGCTGCGTTTTGTGCTCGGTGATGGGCTGTACATGGGCATTCTGTTCTTGACCTTTGTGCCCTCGACCGTGCAGGCGTCGATTGCGTTCACCTCGATTGCGGGCGGTAACGTGGCGGCGGCGATTGTGAGTGCTTCGCTCTCTTCGATTGTGGGCGTGGTGGCGACCCCGCTACTCGCCATGCTACTGATGAACACGGGCCATATTGAGTTCTCTGGAACGGTCTTCCTGGACATCGCCATTCAGCTGTTTCTGCCGTTCGTGCTCGGTCAGCTGACGCGCCGCTGGGTGGGGGAGTTTGCCAAGAAGCCGACGACTAAGTGGCTGGATAAGTTCTCGGTCATGATGATTGTGTATTCGGCGTTCTCCGCCTCGGTGGTGCAGGGTGTGTGGACGCGCGTGGCGTGGTGGCAGATCGCGCTGCTGGTCGTGCTCATGGCGATTATTGTGGTGTTTATGCTGTGGCTGACCGACCAGCTGGCTAAGCGCCTGGGCTTCAACCGTGCCGACCGTATTACGATTCAGTTCTGCGGTTCGAAGAAGTCGCTGGCGGCTGGCCTGCCGATGGCGATCATTATTTTTGGTGCGGGCTCGCTGGGTCTGATGATGCTGCCGATCATGATTTTCCATCAGGTTCAGTTGATGATTTGTACCTGGCTTGCGGGCCGCTATGCGCGCCTGGATGTGGTGGGTGCCGCCTCCGCGAAGGAAGTTCAGTAGGGGCTTGAACCCTATCTGCTGGGGTTGCTTGCCGGGTGTCTGTTGGAAGTGTCTGCCGGGGTGCTCGTTGGACTCTCTGGTGGACGCTATACCGGAGCCTCTGAACCTGTGAGATAAGCCTCTGATGAGGGGTTTTAATGGGGGACTTTGGGCCGTATCAATCGGTTTATGAAGTGATATGACGCGCACTGCCAAAAATTCCCTGACTAGTGCATTTATGTGCAAAATGTGGTATTTGTACTGGTCAGTTGGGTTTTTGTGGGGTATGTGCACTCCACTGCATAAAAGTGACCGGGGAGACAATCAACACTATCGGGCGTTGAGCGGCGAAAAAGCCCCAAATTTGCCCTAGAATGTTTTGTCGTGGGTTAGACAGATTCGCATCCTGTATGCAAGAATTTATGACTCACATGGGAACGGTTGAGATTCACTCCCTCACACCGCCCACGAGCATTGATGCAGCGGATTCACTCCCCGCCCGCATCCCGCACCGGAAGAGACTCACTCACTCAACCGGAAGGAAGCTCAAAACCATTTATTCACTCAAACACAACTGGATACACTCAGCTTAATGACGCGCTTAGATTCTATCTATGCGCTAATCGCTGTTTGTATCCGCCAAGAAAGAGGACACTCCATGGCTACCATCATGAGCGTGAACGTATGCGATTCCAAGTACAACGCTGACCCCACCGGCGTACGAGATTCCACTAGTGCTATCCAGAAGGCTATCGATGATGTTGCTGCGCAGGGCGGCGGCTCCGTGGAGATTCCCGGCGGTATGTACCGCGTCTCCTACCCCTTCATCGAAATGAAGCACCGCGTCGAGATCTTCGGCCACGGTCAGGCAACCCGAATCGTCGCTTTCACCGACAAGGGTATTCCCTCCACCAAGAACGGTAGTTACGAATGCACCGGCGTTTTCCACACCGGTAGCTACACCACCCCCATGAGCGGTGGCACCAACCAGAACAAGCCCATGCGTATGGGCGTGCGTGACCTGTTCATCCGCACCAACAAGTACAACCTGCCGCTGGATTCTAAGAGCAACCAGATTTTCCTGGAGAAGCACACCCAGCCCGTCGACAACGTTGCAGGCGTCATCTTCCACACCCGCATTGCGGACGCTAACCCCGGCGAGCCGGACGCAGTGCCCACCCTGTCCAACATCGAAATCTGGGACACCGCTATCGGCGTTGCAATCCTGGGCCTGGACGACCAGGGCATGAAGATTGACAAGATCCGCATCCGCCAGACCCTGCGCCAGGGCCTGCTGGTCGGCAAGCCTGTCGGCCACCCGCTGCGCCGCCGTGAGGGTGACACCCCCGGCGCGGCAGATAACAAGTTCTCCATGATTGACGTCTCTGATGCAAACATGAGCTTCGGCACCTACGCGGGTATCGAGATTTACACTTCTCAGTCCAAGTTCGAGGCGTCCACCAGCTGGTTCAACAAGCGCAACCAGGGTAAGAACGCCCTGTACGAGGTGAAGACCCGCCACGTGGGTGCAGGCTGGTTCATTCAGGGCACCCGTAACATGTTCATTGGCTGCACCGCCCAGGAGAACGCCGGTCACGGCTGGCTCGTGGAGTGGGGTAACAACCAGTTCATTGGTTGCCTGGGTGAGTCTTCGAGCTTCCAGGACGCTGTTACCGGCGCTGCTCGAGGTGACGAGGCGGCGAACTGGTACATTGGCCGTAACGCACGCGGTAGCCGTTTTGTGGCTCCTCGTTCGCACAACCCTTACAGCTGGGCGAAGGCTTCCCTGTACGGTTTCTACATTGAGAACAACATTCGCGATATGCACATTACGACTGCGTCCGCGAAGGATGACCGTATTGGTGAGAACAACATGATTGGCCGCCGTGTTCACGTGACCGGTGCTATGGGCGATAACGTGCTCATCGAGGTGGACCACATCCGCCACGCGACTTTCGCGCCGAAGCAGCTGGAGAAGCGCGGCAACGGCGTGTTCATGGGCTAACCCTCGCGGGTTAGGCTCTACGAGCTGAGGCTCGTGACCACAAAATCTTAAAACGCATACGCCTGAGGGGCGGGGAGTAATCCCCGCCCCTCAAGCGTTTAAATATTTTGTAAATTAGTAGACCCAGGTACCACCAGGGAGTTCTGTAAGGCTGTCAGGAGTAAATTTTTGGTATCGTAGCTTATCAATCTGCAAGATGACTTGGCTGCCAGGGCGCCCAGTCACACAGACCCTACGATTCTTCAGGTTGCTCTCGCTCATTCGCTCGTCAATGACTGAGCCACCAATAATTTGCAGGTCGTTCGTTCCACCCTCAATATAAAACCCATACAGTGAAGCATTGCGATCGTCTTTAGGGTTATGTGAGCGTGGAGCCACAAGCCGTAAACCCGTTGCTCCGTTCATAATGTACCAATTCGCGGCCTCCATCGGTTGTGCTTGACCTCCTACCGAAGCTCCCTGAAAGCTGGAGGACTCACCTAGACAGCCGATGAACTGGCTTTTACCGAGACGCAGAACCCAGCCGTGGCCCCCATTTTCCTGGGCGGTGCAACCAATGTACATGTTTCGTTCACCACGGTTGAGCCACCCAGCACCAGCATGAGCATTCTCAGGAGAGTAGATAGTGCTTTTAGGGAGGGTGCGGTGGTTATACCAGCTGCTGGAGAGTTCAAATTTCGTTTGGGAAGCGTACACCTCAATGCCAGCGTATACACCACCGGACTGATTTGTCCCAGAGACGTCAATCATGGAGAACTTATTGTCCGCACCATCAGCGTTCTGGTCTTTAGACTTTCGCAACGGATGACCAACAGGCTTGCCGACTAGTAAACCTTGACGGAGAGCCTTTCGGATACGGAGATCGTGCACCTTCATACCTTGGTCGTCTTTTCCGAGAATAGCTACTCCAATATCAGTACCCCAGATTTCAACGTTAGAAAGTAAAGGAACAGCATCAGGTTCATTTGAGGATTTATCTGGCATCTCAGTATGAAACAGGA
Source organism: Rothia sp. HMSC072B04 (assembly GCF_001813725.1). Taxonomy (NCBI): domain Bacteria; kingdom Bacillati; phylum Actinomycetota; class Actinomycetes; order Micrococcales; family Micrococcaceae; genus Rothia; species Rothia sp. HMSC072B04. The sequence continues at coordinate 34,044 of NZ_KV813798.1, forward strand.
CTCCTACGACCTTGGGCATAAGAGGAGTCGTATGAAGCTCCTTCCAAAATGATCCATTAGGGTCTGAGAGAGACAGATTAGACGGGTTTGTACGGATAAATAAGTCTCGAACGCCCATACGCATAGGTTTGTTTTCACCTTCATTTGGGTTTGTCATAGGTACGCTATATGTTCCCGTGTGGAAAACCCCAGTTGTAAATTCAACGGTTTTCTCACCCGTGGCAATAATGCGGGTTGCCTGACCGTGCCCAAACACCTCTACACGATGCTTCAACTCAATGAAGGGGTAGGTGACACGATAAATACCACCAGGAATCTCCACTGAGCCACCACCTCGTGCGGCTACATCATTAATAGCTTTTTGAATAGCGGCGGTGGAATCTTTAGCCCCCGTAGGGTCAGCGTCATAGTTAAGAACATTGACCGCCATAGGGCTTGTTTTCTCAGAGGCCATAAATCCTCAATTCAAGAAGTAGTGAGTGAATATATCTGCTAGTCAGCAGCTTATATGGGTAGTTTACTGCAATATCCGAGAAATCAATGGGGTATTTATGCACTTAGATATAAATTCATATCATCTTCTACATGAGGGTTATTTTTTATAAATCCTAAAGGTGAGGATTATACTTTCACCTTTTAATCTCTGACAGGCAAAGATGCAGGTGACACATTGCCTACATGCAATGGGGTTCAGATTCCTTGATGTGGTGCTAGTATTTAGCTGATTCACTCAACATGTCGTTCTCACATCACCGATTTCTGGAGAGTAACATGACCCCCCTCCCTCGCCCCCTCAAAGCATTGGGGGTAGCAGGCGTTGCCGCATCCTTGATGCTGGCACCCCTCCCCGCACATGCGGAAGGGAACAACCTCTACCGCAACCCCAGTAAATTTTATACCGGCGCAGTTAGTGACTGTCTCCTGGATAAGCAATACGGACGCGGCCAGATAGCAGATATCTGGGCATATTGTAATGGCTTGATTTCTACAAACGTTTACGAAATTCCCAATAGTTCTGCCAGCAGAATGGACGTTATCGCTGCTTTATACCGTCTAGCAGGATACCCTGAAGTCAAAAACCTACCTGAAGTATCCCCATACGCAGACGTGGAGACCTATGACCCAACCTACCCTCTTGCTATCTGGGCATCACGTGAGGGAATTACAAGTGGCTGGTCTGATGGCAAGTTCCATCCCAATGATTATGCAACTACCAGCACCGTCATCGCTTTCCTCTACCGTGCTGCCGGTAGCCCACAAAAGCTGTGGTACCGCACATGGGAACATTACAACTACGCAGCTAAAGATATTACCCCCATCGGAAAACCTTTCTGGAAAGAAACTTCCTGGTACACCGTAGCTATCGCTCCGTACCCCAAGGTACCCGTTAACGAAAACGAACCGGATAATCTCAAGACCGCTAAACCCACCACCATCCTTGACAGGAGGACGGTATATTCAATGATTCGAGATTTTCATACTTCCGGGTACCAGGTTGTCGGAACCCACAAATAAAATATGATGCATACGCCTGAGGGGCGGGGAGTAATCCCCGCCCCTCGGCGTTTAACCCGCACCCAAAACAGCCGAAAAACCGTAGAAAAACAGGGTAGGGGAGCAGGCATCACAGCGCCCGGTCATCGCCTCCACACGCCCAATGCGGTACCCTTGAGCAGGAGGCAGGTCTGCCGGTGCACAGACCCGCACACGTCAAAACACCCGCAGAAATGCGCCCAACACACCGCACCACACAAACTCAACACTGCACCCACGCAGCGCCGTACTCACTCAACACCGTATTCACCGCATACAGCCGTATTCACTCAATTCACTCACCCGCGCCGCCTTCAGCACCGAACGCGGTACCCATCGAAAGAATTGAGCCCCTCATGCCCGATACGCCCATGAGCATCAACGCCATCAACTACGGCGCAGACCCCACCGGTGCCAAAGACTCCACCGCAGCCATCCAGCGAGCCGTCGACGCTGTCGCCGCACGCGGCGGCGGATCCGTAGAACTCCCCCGCGGCATCTACCGCGTCTCCTACCCCTTCATCGACATCAAGCACCGTGTCGAAATCTTCGGCTACGGCTCCTCAACCGTCGTCATCGCGCACTCCGACCGCGCCATCCCCACCACCACCAACGGCCACACCGAATACACCGGCGTGTTCCACGTCGGTAGCTACACCACCCCCGTCTACGGCAACTACAACGCCAACAAGCCCATGCGCATGGGCGTACGCAACCTGCACATCCGCACTAATGCCGCAAATACCCCCATCAGTAGCTACCCGCTCGATGCGCACACCACCCCGCTGAATAACGTCGCCGGCGTCATCTTCCACACCCATCTGACCGGCGACATGCTCAACGAACCGGACATCGTGCCCGTTATCGCCGGCGTGGAAGTCTGGGACACCGCCATCGGCGTTGCCGTGCTCGGCCTGGACGACCAGGGCATGAAAATTGACGACGTGACCATCCGCCGCACCCTCAACCAGGGCCTGCTGCTCGGCAAACCCGCCGGCCACCCCCGCCGCCCCAACGAAGGCCAGAACTCCGGCGCGGCAGACAACAAGCTGCGCGGTATCGACGTTGCCGAGGCGAATCTCAGCGGCGGCTCCTACGCCGGTATTGAGGTGTACGCGGCGCAGGCTAAGTTCGAGAACTGCTCCAGCAACAGCAACCACCGCACCAGCAACAAGAACGCCCTCTACGAGCCCGCCACCCGCCACGCTGGCGCAGGCTGGATCGTGCAGGGTGAACGCAACATGTTCATCGGCTGCACCGCACGCTCCAACGCGGGCCACGGCTGGCTCGTTGAGTGGGCGCACAACATCTTCATCGGATGCGAAGCGGAAGGCTCCAGCTGGGCTGGCACCGTCAGCGGCGCCGCCCGCGCCGACGAGGCCGCCAACTGGTACATCAGCCGTAACGCGCGCGGTACCCGCATGGTCGCGCCTGTCTCCTACAACCCCCCGGAGAAGCCCGCCTCCCTGTACGGCTTCTACATTGAAAACAAGATTTACGACCTGCGCATCACCGAAGGCACCGCCAAGGACGACCGCATCGGTGAGGGTAATATGCTCGGCCGCCGCGTGTACATCACCGGCGAGATTGGCGCGAACGTGGTCATTGAGGTTGAGGAACTGCGCCACTCCACCTCGCCCGCCGGTCAGCTCACCAAGGAAGCTTATAACGTGATGCGCGGCTAGTAGAGGCTGACGGTCGCTACTAGACACGCCCGAACCGGTTCGGGACTTTCCTGTGAATCGCGGGGGAGGTGCGTGTGCCCTAGTGGGTGCGTTATACCGCTATATATCAGCTAAAAATCAAAGCAGCTGTGAATGGAATACATACCATTCGCAGCTGCTTTGTCATTTAGAACAATGTTTAATTTTTAGTTGATAAAAGTCTCAATTAAATATTGAATAAAATATCAATATGTACTTTAAACTTTCTATGGCGGTGTAAAACAGTCCATTCACTGTGCACCACCATAGCCGTGCGACAGCATGCGCAACACGCACATCATTGGTACACATCAAAACCGCGTATCGCCGCACGTCAGCTCCTATTCATTGCCGCTTCTCACTATTCCTCAACGACCACTACCCTTCCCCTTTTCTTATTCGCTCCATTGGCGACCCCGCGGTCGACCCAAAAATCGGTTCCTTCCGGCCGGTTCCCAACCACAATTACATAAGGACAGCCCATGCTTCCGGTTATCTCCCGAGTCCTCACACCCACCACTCGCGCACGCCGCACCTTCGCTCTCACCCTCGCCCTCGCCCTCGGTGCCCTGCCCGTAGGCACCTCCGCCATCGCCTCCCACCAGGCTGTAGCTCACGCCGCCGAACCTGCTGCAGCCAACGGCCTCATCAAACTTCACCAGCCCAAGGACGACCCCAGCTACGCCGAATGCGTCGCCACGTTCCTAGGCACAATGAGCGCTACTCCCGGCGTGTGGGCAGTCTGCCACGGCTACCTCGACAACGAAGAATACACCGTCACCCGCCGCCACAGCACCGCAACCGTCACCCGCGGCCAGCTCGTACGCATGCTTTACCGCATGGCGGGATCGCCGACCGTCAAGGACCTCCCGAAAACCTCGCCCTACAAGGACGTGCCCACCACCGACCCCAACTATGCTGCGTACATTTGGGCAGCGGACGCGGGTATCACCTCCGGCTGGGATGACGGGCTCTTCCACCCGGACGAGTACGCCACCCGCCACACCCTCGCCGCGTTCCTCTACCGCGCCGCCGGTAGCCCCGACGGTGCCGCACACCTGCGCCAGATCCGCCGTCCGCTACGTGCCGAAGCTAAGAAGGTTGAGCAGTTCAAGGCTGAAAACCGTTGGGCAGCCCGCACGCTCGGCGCCTACCCCGAAGTGGACCGCGACGGTGACGGCGTGGCAGACGTGGTGAACCCTGCCAGCCCCCTGTACTTCTCCGATGCCCTGTACATGCTCAAGGCGTACGGTGATAAGGGCCTGAAGGTTGTGGGCACTCCCGCCGTTGACTAGGAAGCCGTTGACTAGGGGTAATACCGACTAGATGCAGTGCTGACTAGCGCATATATTCACCGCCCGCCGGTGCGACCCGAAGGTTGCGCAGGCGGGCGGTGCTCTGTTCCGGGTGCTGTGCTGTTCTGGCAGGTTGCGAGCGCCCGTGCCGCCGCGCAATCGCTTCCGTGCAATGAAAGGTGCATGCTCTGCACCCGCTAAGCTAGAAGGCATGAAGATTGCCACCTGGAACATCAACTCAATCCGCGCCCGCGAGAACCGCGTCGAAGACTGGCTCGACGAACACGACGTTGACGTGCTCGCACTGCAAGAAACCAAAACCAAGGACGAAACCTTCCCCTTCGACCTTTTCGAATTCATGGGCTACGAGGTTGCGCACTTTGGCCTGAATCAGTGGAATGGCGTGGCAATCGCCTCCCGAGTTGGCCTCGAAGACGTGCAGCGCGGCTTCGATAACCAGCCGCACTTCGGCAAGCCCGGCGAACCCGAGGTGCTGGAGGCGCGCGCTATCGGTGCGACCTGCGGCGGCGTGCGCGTTTGGAGCCTCTACGTGCCCAACGGCCGCGGCCTGACCGACCCGCACATGGACTACAAGCTCCGCTGGATGGAGGCGCTGCGCCAGAACGTGCACAACGAACTTGCCGCTAACCCGCAGTCGCAGCTCGCCCTGGTCGGTGACTGGAACGTCGCCCCCGAAGATGCCGACGTGTGGGATATTGACTATTTCCTGCGCAATGAAATGACTCACGTTTCCGAACCCGAACGCCGCGCCTTCGCCGCCCTACTCGAAGAGGGCATGGTGGACGTAGTGCGCCCGCACACCCCGGGCGAGTACACCTACTGGGACTACCAGGCGGGCCGCCTCACCAAGGATGAGGGCATGCGCATTGACTTCCAGCTGTTCTCGCCCGCGCTCGCCGCGCGCGTGGAACGCGCCTGGATCGATAAGGTGGAACGCGCCGGTGAAGGCGCAAGCGACCACACGCCGGTCGTGGTTGAGATTGCCGACTAAACGGAGCGTATAGCTTGCCGTAGAACCGCGTGTAGCAAGGAGGCGGGGGAGGGGTCCCTCGCCTCATTGCTGTATCTGCCGGTGCTTCTGCCCTGTGTTTCTGCGTGCCTGCCCCTGGGTTTCTGCCAATATTTCGGGGTTTTCTGTGTGGCTTAGTTGAAAAGTTCGGCTAGCCGAACTATTGTTAAATTCCGCCCGGGACGACAGGCAAAAGCGCATTATGATGCCTGCGCAGACACAACCGTGTCCCTAGCGTCCCGGCGCGGCAAACTCCACACATCAACCACATACTCAAACCCGTGACTTCCAATGAAGGATACCTCATGAACGCTTTCACCCCCGCAGGCAGCAACGCACGCCGCCTCGTCCAGGCGCTCTGCGCCGCCCTCGCACTCACCCTGCTACTCGTGCTCACCGGCTGCGGTAGCACCTCCAGCACCACCGAAGGCGCTAAGAGCAGCAGCGGTAAGAAGACCGTGCTCACCACCTTCACCGTGCTCGCAGACATCGCCCGCAACGTGGCAGGCGACGACCTGAACGTTGAATCCCTCACCAAGCCCGGTGCAGAGATCCACGAGTACGAGCCCACCCCCTCCGACCTGAAGAAGGCGCACGCCGCCGACCTGGTGCTCGACAACGGCCTGAACCTCGAATCCTGGTTCGCGAAGTTCGTTGAAGAATCCCACGCTAAGCACGTGACCGTCTCCGAGGGGGTCACGCCCATCTCCATTACCGAGGACGCCTACGCGGGCAAGCCCAACCCCCACGCCTGGATGAGCCCCAGCAACGTACAGAAGTACGTGGACGTGATGATTCGCGAATTTAGTGCTCTCGACCCGAGCCACGCCGCCGACTACAAGACCCGCGGCGAAGCCTACAAGAAGCAGCTGCAGGGCGTGCGTGACGAGCTCGTCAAGGAAATCTCCACCCTGCCCGAGAACCAGCGCGCACTGGTCACCTGCGAAGGCGCCTTCTCCTACCTGGCGGCAGACGCGGGCCTGAAGGAAAAGTACATTTGGGCGGTCAACTCCGAACAGCAGGCGACCCCCTCGCAGATTTCCTCCGCGATCGACTACGTGCGCGAGAACCAGGTGCCCGCCGTGTTCTGCGAATCCACCGTCTCTGACAACCCGATGCGCCAGGTCGCAGACGCCACCGGCGCACGATTCGGCGGCGTGCTCTACGTGGACTCGCTCTCCGAGGCGAACGGCCCCGTGCCCACCTACCTGGACATGATCCGCTACGACGCACGCACCATCGTTGCGGGCCTCAAGGGCAACTCCTAAACCCGGCATAAACCCGGGCTAAACCAGGGTCAAATCCGACCTCGAAAACCCCGGGTAAACCCCAAACCCCCGATAGGATAGGAGGGGCGGTCGCCTTCTTGGCTTCGCTCCTCCCACGCCGTTAACACTCACTCACACAGCACCCGCCCACACGGCACCCACTCAGCAACACGCAAGCAAGTACACCCGCCCCACGCATACGGTGACCACCAGAAAGAACACAAGGAATGAGCACTCTTCTCAGCTGCGAAAATGTGCACGTGAACTACGGGCCAGTCCGCGCCCTCACCGGCGCATCCTTCACCCTGGACACCGGGCGTATCTGCGGCCTGATCGGCATGAACGGCTCCGGCAAATCCACCCTCTTCAAAGCCATCATGGGGGTCGTGCCCATGCACGCCGGTAGCATCACTCTCGACGGGCAGCCCGTCGGCGGTAACCGTGGCAGCCGCGGCAAGAACGCGCACCACCACCGCGCCGGACTCGTCAGCTACGTGCCGCAGAGCGAAGAAATCGACTGGACCTTCCCCATCTCCGTGCGCGAGGTCGTCAGCATGGGACGCTACCGCAACCTCGGCATCACCCGCCGCCTGCGTGCCGCAGACCGTGCTGCCGTGGATGAGGCGCTCGCCCGCGTGGAACTGACCGACCTTGCCGACCGTCAGATTGGGGCGCTCTCGGGTGGCCAGCGTAAGCGCGCCTTCGTGGCACGCGCTATCGCCCAGGGCGCCCAGCTGCTGCTGCTGGATGAGCCTTTCGCCGGCGTGGACAAGCGCAGCGAAGCGATGCTCATTCAGGTCATCGAACAGCTGCGTGACGAGGGCGCGACCGTGCTGGTTTCCACGCACGACTTGGCGAGCCTGCGCCAGTTCGCCGACGAGGCGCTACTGCTGCGCGGCGAGATTCTGATGCATGACACCCCCGAGAAGGTGCTCGCTCCCGAGAACCTGGTGCGTGCCTTCGGCATGGAAGTGGACGCCGGCGCGCCGACTGCCGCCTCCAGTGCTACAGCCTCCGGCACTACTACGATCAGCTCTGCGGAAGGGAAGAACTAAATGGACATCCTCAACTTTCTGGTGGAGCCGCTGACCCTGCCCTTCATGCTCCGCGCATTCGTGGTCACCGTCATCGCCGCCGCCGTCTGCGCCCTGCTCTCCTGCTGGCTCGTGCTGCTCGGCTGGTCGCTTATGGGCGACGCGATCTCGCACGCGGTGCTACCCGGCGTGGTGCTCGCCTACATTTTCGGTGCGCCCTTCGCGGTGGGTGCGGTCATTGCCGCGCTCGTGGCGGTGGCGCTCATCGGCGGGGTGCGGCGCAGCGGCCGCGTGCGCGAGGACGCCGCGATCGGTATCGTGTTCACGACCATGTTTGCGTTCGGTCTGGTACTGATTTCGGTTACGCCGTCGAATACCGACCTGAACCATATCCTCTTCGGTAACGTGCTGGGTGTGTCCTGGTCGGACGTCTGGCAGGTCGCTATCCTCGCGGTGGTGGTTGCCGCCGTGCTGCTGGTCAAGCGCCGCGACTTCGTGCTGTACGCCTTCGATCCGGGCTTTGCGCAGGCGGTGGGGTTGCGTCCGCGTCTGCTCGGTGCGCTACTGCTCATTATGCTGGCGCTGACCTCCGTGGTGGCGCTGCAGATCGTGGGCGTGGTGCTGGTCGTGGCGATGCTTGTCATCCCCGGCTCCACCGCGCGCCTCATTACCGACCGGTTCGTGCCGATGCTCGCGGTGAGCGTGGGAGTCTCCCTGCTGGGCACGCTGACCGGCCTGTACGCCAGCTACCACGCGGATGTATCCCCCGGTGGTGCCGTGGTCGTCACGCAGGGCATACTGTTCGCCCTGGCGTACGTGTTCGCCCCGCGCTACGGTCTGCTGGGTAGGATGCGCGCCCGCCGACTCAGCACTGCCGCAACGAAAACTGAGCCGGTAGCTTCCTAAGAAAGCCCACTGAGTACGCTCACCACATATAGCAATAGGCGGAAAGTCCCACCGTGGGGCTTTCCGCCTATTGCTGTCTTTTGAAGGTTAGGGGCGCGTACCCGCCCGGATTTCCGGGCTAGAAGTCCGTCTCTACCGCCCTGTATCTAGCGCACCGTGCGGGACACGAACAGGGAGGCGGTCGCCTCCGCACCCAACGGAATAATGGTACCGCCGGGCTTCACCGCACCGGCCGCGTCCGTCTCGTGCAGGTTGCCGGAACCGGCACCGACCACGCTCACGTTCACCGCCTCCGAGAAGGGTGCACCTTCCTCAATGTGCAGGCGCACGCCGGGCACAAAACCGTGGCCCTGCAGGTAACGCAGCAGGCGCGGGTCATCATCGTTAATGCGTTCGAGCACGACTGTTTCGCCGGGTTCGCACTGGCTCAGCGGCACGGTCTGCGGAAAACTAATATGCCCCGAAGAATCCGGGATCGGGTCGCCGTGCGGGTCGCGGGTCGGGTGCCCCAGCAGGGTGTCGATGCGGTCCACCATGAAGTCGGATACCGCGTGCTCCAGGACCTCCGCCTCGTCGTGCACACGGTCCCAGGTGTAGCCGAGCGTCTCCACGAGGAACGTCTCAATGAGGCGGTGGCGGCGGATCATTGCCAGCGCGTAGGAGCGGCCGGTTTCAGTGAGCTCAATAGCGCCGTAGGGCTGATGCTCAATCAGGTCGGCGGCGGCGAGGCGCTTGAGGCCGTCAGATACCGAAGAAATGCGCAGGCCCATGCGCTCTGCCAGGGCGGATGCGGTGGCAGGGGTTTTGGTCCATTCTTCGAGGCTCCAGATTTCCTTGAGATAGTTCTGGGTGCTGACGGAAAGTTCTGAAAGAGGCATAAAGATAAGTCTACCTTTTCTCTGGTTTTGCCCGCCGAGTTGCAGGGTATTCAGCGCGGGCTTAAAAAGCGTCCCGCCCGGATAGTTCACCCCTGGCAGGGGGTGGCCATCACGGGCGGGATCAGGTGTTCGGTTCCGCGCTGGCAGGTATGAGAAGCTGGCAGGCGCGAAAGAATGAGGGATGCGCGGTGGCGGTTAGGTGGCGCGGCGGCGCGAACGGTCAATACGGGTCAGCAGTTCGATGAGCGCACCGCGTGCCGCCTGCTCCTCGTGCCAGAGGGAGCGGACGAGGGTGCGGCTGACCGCCTGGGTGGTGATGCCGAGCGCGGTTGCGGCGGCCTTCTGCTGGCCGCGCACGCCGGGTACAAGCAGGTTTACTACGCGCCATTCGGCGTCGGTGCGGTCGGCGCATACGCGGTAGAGCAGGCGTGCGGAGCCTGCGGCGAGGTCGGCGAGGTGGCGGTTGTCAGCGCTGACGCTGATGCAGCGTACGGGTGCGCCTCCTTGTGCTTCTTCGACGGCGAGGCGTGAGAATTCGAGGGCGTCGCCGGTGCAGTCGGTGGTGCTGACGGCACCGAGTGCGCCTGCGAATCGGGGGATGTTGAGCTCGCCGATTCCGATGCCGACCCAGAAGCCGTTATCGCGCGCGGCAATGAGCGCCGCGTGGAGTGCGTCGCTGGCGCGGTCGAAGGCGCCCTGAATTTCGTCAGGGTATGTCTGGGCGAAGGCAACACGCGGGTTGAGCTTTGCGAGTTCGTCCGACAGTGCAGTGAGTGAGTGCTGTGCGGAACGTTGAATAAAGGTTAGAACGAACACCTTCCTATTATGCCGTAAAACCTTCAACAAGCGGCGTAAGGTTCGCCGTAATACCGGCAACATTTAAACCCCTAAAAATGCGCATTGATAAGGGGAATTATCGTGAGAATGCACTGTGTGCAGAAATCCTCGAAAGGACGTAGAACACCCCCGAAAGGAAAATAATTTTCATGCAAGTGCACGTTGAATTATTCGCTTTCGGGGGCGTTGAGTGGAGTTGATAGACGGGGCTACCGCGGAACTACTGTGCGTTCGTTACCTGCGAGATATGCGGCAGCTGACGCAGCGGCTTCTGGAATACCATCACCACCAGCGACAGGAAAATGAACACCGCGTAGAACAGCGCCGTGTACGTAATACCCCAATCAACAATGAGGAACCCAGCCAGTAGAACAGCCAGCGGGGTCAGCGCCATGTTCGGGATGCCCTGCACCGAGTGCACGCGACCGATCATGTGCTCCGGGGTGGACGCGTTAATGTACGCAATGATGCTCGAATTGAAGGAGGGAAGCACAATACCCGCCAGCACAATCAGCAGGCACACCGCCCACAGCATCGAGTGAACCACCGGCAGCAACAGGTAGCACGCCGACATGATGGCAAGGGAGGTGATACCGAGCGGGCCGAGCGCAAACTTCTCGGTCAGCGGGCCGACCAGGAACGAACCGAGCAGCACGCCCACGCCGAAGGCGCTCGCGAAGATGCCGATGAAGAGCGGGTGTGCGCCCTCCAGGGTGTAGTAGTAGATGAAGGTGAGCGGAATACCGACCGTTCCAAAGTTTGCAAGCGTTGAAACGAACGCAATGGACACCAGCACCTTGTTCTTCAGGATGTACTCGAAACCGGCTTTTGAGTCCTGCCAGAAGCTGGTTTTCTCCCCTTCCTCCTCTTCCGCGGGCTGCCGACTAGCGCCGTAGCTCTTGGGTGCGACGATGAATGCCAGCAGGTTGATGACCGCGTGAACTGCGGTCATGAGCACGGTCGAGAAGCCGATAATGATGCCGGCGACCGGGCCGCCCAGCAGGTTAGCGGTGGACTCACGCGTCTCGCCCATACCGGAGGCGTACCCCAGGTGTTCCTTGGGGACTACACGGGTGATGATGGACTGCTCGCTCGGGTAGTCGAAGGTGGAAATGATGGCGGCGAGAGAAATCGTGATCACCAAAACGTAAATGTTGGTGACGTTGAAAACGAGGTAGAGAAGAATCGCCACCCAGGACAGTGACTGGCCAATACAGGACAGCGCCAGGCACTTTGAGGGGCCGATTCTGTCGACCCACGTTCCAGATACTGCTCCGGCGCAGGTGGCGAGAACACCCGCGACGAAGAGGGTGATACTCGCGGCCTCGGGGGAGCCGGTCAGCGCCAAAATAATGATGGGCGTGGTGATATAACTCATCGAGTCTGAGAGCTGGTTGGCTCCAATGGCGAAGAGAGTATTTCGAAAATCTCTATTCTTGAGTAGCTCGGTGTTGACACTCATGGGGGACCTCCACGATGGGGTTTATGGTGTCGCGCGGCGTGCAATCCGTCGTGCGTAGTTCATTGTGCGCAATTCGTAGCGCGCAATCGTATGAGTGAATACCCAGACAGTCGGCTGCGCCTGCCTGTATTCGTCTGTTTTTGCCTGTGCCCGCCGGTCATCACGGGGTGGTTGAGGATGCACGGGGCGGCTCATCGGGAGCCCCCGCACAAGAAGTGTGTCGCGCGATACTTTAGATTCTATAAGAGATGTGAATCATATACATGAACGCTAGTTGAAAAACTTTCCTCATTTTGAGTATTGACATTAGGGTTAGTTTGACTATAATTCATTCTTGGTGTTTCCGCCCAACTAAACCTCGGCTGAACCTCAGCTAAACCCGATTCTGGGCACACCAAAGACACCCGCAACCAGGCTCCGCCAGACCCTGTTACAGTCAGACCCGCAACGTAGCTGGCGGGGGAGTGTAGAAGAGCGCAGAATAAGGGCCGCACTGGGGGTGCTACTCCACCAGGCCCGCGAAGCCCGACAGAGCCAGTACCTCCTCGACATCCTGCGGCACCGAACGCGCCACCCACGGCGAATGCACCAACACCGCCTGCCACTGACCGCGCGACACAGCCACATTCAAACGATTCGGCGACAGCACAAACCCGGCACCGCGCCCAGAATCAACCCGCGACGATGCCAACGACACCAACACCACCGCAGCCTCCTGACCTTGGAACTTATCCACCGTGCCCACACGCACGCCAGCACCCGAAGAATCCGCCAAACCAGCAGCAATCAGCGCCTCACGCACACAATCAACCTGCGCGTTATACGCCGCCACCACAATGCAATCCTCCGCCGCCAACGGGCGCGGCTCAGCACCAGCCGCCGGAACCCACTCACGACCCAACAACTCGCGCACGCAATCCACCACCGCCTGCGCCTCCTGCACAGAACGCACCGAACAACCCGCATGCTCCACCGGATACGACACCACACCCGGCGCAACACCCTGCAGGGCGCGACCAGCCGTCGCCGCCGCGCTCGCCAATGCGCCATCATACGACAGCCACGAAACCCGCTCGCACAATGCCGAATCCATGCGCCACGACTCACCCAAGAAATAGCCAAAACGAGGATCCAGCGCCGCCGCCCCATCAGACAACCAGCCCAGCGCCGAAGCATCCACCGGGTACGGGTGCACACCCGTCGACACCTGCGGCAACTGCTGCGGATCGCCCAACAGCAGCACCGAACGCGCCGCACGAGCCGCCGCCACCGTATTCGTCAGAGAGAACTGGCCCGCCTCATCAACCACCAGAACATCCAGCGACTCGGCAGGCACACGACGCTCACTCACGTAATCCCACACCGTGCCGCCAAACAGCAGGCCGCCCGCACCAGAAATCAGCTCCACCAGCTCAGAATCAGACACCTCAGACCACGGGGCGTCCGGAGTCACCGACTTGCCGCGCAGACGCACCGCACGCGAAACATCAAAACCATCGCGGGCACAGCACGCCGCCATGAGGTTCTCAATCACCGCATGCGACTGAGCCACCACGCCCACCTTCGCGCCCTCCGCCACCAGGCACGCAATCACATGCGAGGCGAGGAAGGTCTTACCCGCACCCGGAGGGCCCTGAACCGCCACATAGGAATGGTCGAGAGCGCGAACCGCCGCGTGCACGGCATCCACCGTGGGCAGGTTAGAGCCGGAAAAATCAACCTCACGGGGTAGATTTTCTGCATTTTTGGCGTTAGATGCGCTCCTCTTGAGGCGCGGTGCGCGGCGGAACAGCAAATCCGCGGAGGCGCTCTTCACCCCCGTCAGCGAAGCCGCCGCATCGAGTACGCTCGGCAGGGCGCGGGGCGGGTCAGAGGTCTCGGCGGACTCGCTGGAAGCTTCGGAACCCTCGCCGGGCACGGGGCCATTAAGCACGGGGTCGTTGGGCATGAGCGCACCATCGAAAAGCAGCCCGTGCACATCGGCCTGCAAAGCTGCCTCAATCGTCGCCGTAGACACCGGATCGCCAGGACCAATACCCGAAGGCAGGGCACGGTGCGGCTCATCCTTCACGCGGATGCGCTCCTGCAGAAGCACCTCCAGGAACTCACCGGTCGACTCTTCTGCTACCTCTTCGGAGCCTTCGGATCCGGCACCGAAACCACCCTGCGCCACAGCCAGCACACGCATGCCAAAGAAGCCCGTCGCCGCCAACTCGGCGGGCACACGCTCACCCGGATTCGACGCACGGAAATAATTCACCTGCGACTCCATACGGTCCAGCGCAATCTGCGGGCTCAAACCCGCATCATACGCACAAAAAACCGCACGGTCAGAGGGCGCAATCACCAGGCTCGGGTCAGCATCAATTCGCGCACGCAACAGGCGCACCTGCGCGCCGCGCACACGATACCAGCCGGGGGCGTCTTCAACCTCGGTGGGCTCCTTCATGGCGGCGGCAAGCGCCTCCAGGTCTGCGGGGGTGTTCAGAAGAGCATGCGCATGCTCCACCGAAAGCACCTGCACTCGATCAAGGTACGCGTAATCGCGGCTCGCCACCCACGCCGTCGGGCCGTCCTCCAGGCGGCGAATGTGCTCCCGCCAGAACGGGGCGCGCTCACGGCGGTGGTAGTTCGTCATGGACAGCAGCATCGCCGCCTCAAGCTCGCCGGCACCCCAGCCGTGCTCCGCCGCGTGCTCCTCCAGGGAGGCGAGCTGGGCATCCAGCAGGCACTGCAGGCGGTACTGTTCGCTGTCGTTCTCCATCGCGGCGGGTACCCGGTACATGACCGGAGGCTCCTCAGTCTCGGGGTCTTCGGCAGTGTCTTCAACGGCGTCTTCGGTGACGAGTTCCGGGGCTTCGGTCGCGAGGGCAAGAGATGCCGCCGCGTTCAGGCACGCCGGGCACTCGTCGCAGGTCAGAAAATAGGGGATGCGCTCGGCAAGTTCCGCCGGTTCTACACCCTCGTTCAGCGCCTCGGTGAGCAGCAGGAGGCGCTGCTCCTGCAGGCGAATCAGCGGCAGAATACGCGACGAATCAACCCGATGAGGTTGAGGAACGGGGGAGTGGTGCTCAGAGGGTTCCGATTCGGACCCCGCGCAGTACTCATTTGCGCCGTGCTCCAGATGAAGGTCGAGGCGCCTCACATTCTCGGCATTCTCGGTGC
Organism: Rothia sp. HMSC072B04; assembly: GCF_001813725.1. Lineage (NCBI taxonomy): Bacteria > Bacillati > Actinomycetota > Actinomycetes > Micrococcales > Micrococcaceae > Rothia > Rothia sp. HMSC072B04. The sequence goes on from NZ_KV813798.1 coordinate 49,155, forward strand.
TCGCGGTTGCACTAGCGGTCAGCAGGTGAGCCGCCAGGGCACCGCGCAATAGCGCCCGATGCGCCGCCTCACTCAGATGCGGGGTGCAGACGATTCGGGCGGTATTGCTCTCGGCGGTGCTGTTCTCAGGCGAGTACTCCAGACGGTCGAGCTCCACCGTGTAGGTCAGTCCCGCCGCGGAGGTCGCCACCAGGGGCACCGGGCGCGGTGTGCCGCCCGAGTGCTCACCGCCGACTACTTCACCGCTGACTACTCCACTGCCGACCATGCCACCTTCGGTTAGTACTTGCAGGCACTCGCGGTACACTTCGTGGGCGCGCTCGGACTTCTCGGGGGTCGGGTGGGCAGACTGCTTCTGCGCACGCTCCCGAAGCTCGGTGTAGAGCCGCAACTCGCAGGTGGAGGTGGCGGTCAGATCAGCGAGGGTGAAGGTAAGGTCCATGGTGACTTTTCTGCTGGAGGAGAGAGAAATAGGGCGGGAGTGAAACCCCGCCGTAGGGAGCGGGCGCGAGTCCCGGTTGAGGAGTCTATCGGCACCCCGTGCCCCCTCGCCCCGAGAGGTTGATTTTCAGGTTTCACGTGAAACACTACAGAAAATCAACCTGCACGGGGTGATTCAGGGGGCTTTCGGGGCTATCCGGGCATACACGCTAGGAGGCTGCACCCGCCGCAGCCGCGGTAGAAACTGCCGCCGAAGCGCTCGGCGCTACCGCAGAGGGAGCAACAGAAGCACTCGGCGCGGTCGAACGGTTCGCAATCGCCGCCGCCGCCGCGTCCACGCGTTCCTTCGCGGCGGGCAGTGCATCCGAGCCGCCCAGATCGTTCAGAATAATCACGAAAATCAGGCGGGTGCCGTCGGGTCGGGTTGCCACACCGCACAGCGAAGATACCGTGTACAGGGTGCCGGTCTTCGCCTGTACAAAAGTGCGCGCGTGCACGGCGTTCGCCGCACCAAAACGACCGGACAGAGTGCCGCTCACGCCCGCGACCGGGAACGTGCTCATCAGCTGCTCCGCATGCTCATCAGCATTCAGCAGAGCCACGACCTGCACGAGGGTTCGGGCGGTCACGCGGTCCGTCAGCGACATGCCGCACACGTCTGCCTGCACCAGGTTTTCAATGTTCACGCCGGCATCCACGAGTGCCTGGCGCACGGTCTGCTGTGCCGCCTCGCCGCTACCTTCCTTACCTGCGGCAATGGCGGCGCAACGGCCAAGCACCTCAGCCAGGGCGTTATCGGATTCGAGCATCATGTGCTGTGCCTGCTCCAGCAGGGTTGCCGATTCGACCGCGGCGATTTCGGTTGCTTCCGCGGGGGCGGTGCGGCGCTCTGCGAGGGTGAAGCTCATGCCGGATTCCTTGCCGGCGGTGTTGAGCGCATCCACGAACGCCTGCTGGGCGGCAACCGCCGCATCGTCCGGGCGTACCGGGTTTCTTGCGGTGGACTTGCCCGGCACCGTGTGCGATTCGAGTGCAATCGGGTGAATGGGCGTGATTTGGCCGGACGCCACGTCGGCGTCATCCCAGCCGGGGTTTACGCCGGGGCCGGTGAAGAAGGTGCCGTCAAGGTAGACGGGCAGCGCCGCGGTCGGCTTCTCGCCCTGAAGAAGTGCCTTCACGGTCAGCTCGGCGAGGGTGGTGAGGCCTGCGCGTCCGACAATCTGCTTCGGGTTGGAGGCGCCCGCACCGAGCAGGGTGTCGCCGCCTGCCATGAGGTACAGTCCGGCGGCGTCGCGGGTGACGCGGGTGCGCAGGCGTGCCTGCAGGTTCGCGTAGTGGTTGAGCGCGAACAGGGTCAGCACCTTAAAAGTGGAGGCGGGCACGCGCGCGGTGTCGGCGTTGGTGGCGTACAGGTCGGCGGGTGCGGTGGTTGCCTTGATGCTGGGCAGGTTGCCGTCCATGCCGGTGACGAGCAGACTGTACTGCGGGTAGGTGCCGTCCGCGAAGAGCGCGGTGAGGGCGGCACGTAGCTGTTCCAGTTCCGCTTCGGGTAGTGCGGGTGCGAGGGTCGGGGTGGCGCTGGGGGTTGCGGAGGCGGTCGCCTCGGCGGTGCCGTCGGGGCTGCCGGTTGCGCTGCCGGTGGGGCTTGCGGAACCTTCGGGGCGTTTCTGTTCGGTTGCGGCGGATCCGCAGGCGGTGAGGAGGAGCATGCCGCCGAGGGTGAGCGCGGCGCGGCGGGTGAGGGTGGTGGTCTGGGCGTTGTGCTTGTTGGAAGGCATCTTTTGAGCATAGCGGGCAGATGGGGTGCCTATCGAATTTACGCGCCGGTGCTGGGATGCTCATGCAACGCTCCTGCTGCCCTTCACAAACCCTATCTGGGGCGCCCGGCACGGCGGCCGGGTGTGGCGGCGGGGTGCGCTGGCGGGCGCGGGACTAGGCGGAACGTTAACTGTGGTGTGAGCGTGGTAAATTACGCTGGTTTTGGCGCCGAATACGCGGTTTCGGTGTGGGTGAACGGGTTACAATGGGTGAGTTCAACACCTAACTTTCGCACCTTGCGCGCCAAAGTCGCCGCGAAAGTGACTCTAACTCACGAGAAAGAAGGTTCCGATGGAACTCGACGTCACTATTGAAATTCCCCGCGGCTCCCGCGTGAAGTACGAAGTGGACCACGAGACCGGCCGCCTGCGCCTGGACCGTGTGCTGTTCACCTCCATGCAGTACCCCACCGCTTACGGCTACTTCGAGAACACCCTCGGTGAGGACGGCGACCCGCTGGACGCAATGCTGATCCTGGATGTTGACGTTGTTCCCGGCGTGCTGGTTGAGTCCCGCCCGGTCGCAGTGTTCAACATGACCGATGAGGCTGGCGGCGACGCTAAGGTTCTGTGCGTTCCCACCGACAAGCGTTACGACCACATCAAGTCCCTGGCTGATGTTCCCGAGCAGCTGAAGGCTGAGATTCAGCACTTCTTCGAGCGTTACAAGGACCTGGAGCCCGGCAAGTGGGTTAAGGGCGAGGGCTGGGAAGACCTGGCTGCTGCTGAGAAGATGGTCCAGGAGGCTATCGACCGTTTTGCAGCTGAGGGTCACTAAGCTGCCGCACCGTTAGGTGCACCCGGTTTTGTAGGGGGCGTGTTCCCTGCGTCTGGTTCGTGCGAGTTTTCGTACGTGCTGGAGGCGGTGGGCACGCCCCCTTTTGTTGTGCTCGGAGTTGTTGCCCAGGGCTTTGTAGAGGTCGATTTCAACAAGTACTTTGCGCGGTGGGGCTTGTAATATTTCTGAAAGTTCAGATTTTAAAGATATTTCTAAAGTTCTAGTTACATAAATATTCAAGTTTAAAGTGAGATTTTAATAAACTTCAAGTTTATATTGATATATATTTTTTCACGAGAATGAAATATTTGCTTGTGAATACTCGAAACGGTGAATTTTCAGAGTAGGGTTGAAGGAGTGTGGTGTATAGAGCGTCGACGAAGCGTAAACGCCACACACTATTGTCATCACTCAACTTAATTTAAGGACTATCATGTCTGAACTGTCACGCCGGCATGTGTGCCGGCTTTCGTCATTTGCCCTGGTAAGTTTCTTCGCAGCACCTCAGAGCACGGCATGGGGTATTCAGGGCTCTGTTGGGTCTCCCCAGCAAATAGATGGATGCACTGTTGCCCCGCTTCGTGAAGCATGGGTGCCGACTAATGGTGCAGATAATGTCATTCTGTGGTTTCAGCTTCTTCCCTTTTCGGGCCCTTTTGTAGGGGTGCATGCGCTTCCGTCGGTAGAACTGATGGGGAATCAAGAAGAGTCAGCCTTATATGAGGTAATTCGTCCCCATATTCACCGTGATACAGGGCAGTGGCTGTCTAAAATTCCTTCGGGTCAGCAGATTGTGGTTGAGCTTGAACAGCTGAGTGGATCGCAAGAATACATGGTGCAGATGAGCCGTTGGCAGCCGGGTTCTATGGGATTGACAAGCCATTCTCCTGAGGGGTACCCGGCTGCACCATCACTGACAGTGCGTGAAGACTCGGGTCTGAAGGTGGTTCGTGCGCGTGGTGCCTCAACGGAGAGCACTGAGTATTTTTGTGGTGTCTACCAAGGGGAGATGAAGGGAAACGCATCCCTTGGAGAAGATGACGGTGCGTTTATTCAAGCTCAGCGCTGGGAATGGGGTCTTGAGGTAGATAAAGATATTTCTCAGCCGGAAGAGTTGTTTCAACGAGGGTGCTTTGGCGTGTATTTCCCGGGTCGTAGCGAATACGGCGGATCTACTGTGTCGGCTTCCTATCGGATTAGTGTTAGGACGCCGGGAGGCGTGTTGACATGTACCACAATAGCTGCCCCATAAAACAATTATGGGGGTAATCGCAGGGTTGTGGATTCGGGAAATCTTGCTCTGCAAAAAGAGATGATTGATAGGGGGTTGGTACAGATTTAATAGAATTAAACATCAAATCATCTTTATGTATAGATATTCAGGGAAAATTGGTGGGTTGGCATTCAAACTATTTGAATGCGTTTGAACTACATGGCTTAAGAAAGGAATACAATATGGTTGATTATAGTAAATCAAAGCATGTGAATGTTTTGGATTTTGGTGCAGACCCAACCGGTACGAAGGATTCCGCACCAGCAATTCAAAATGCCATTAACTCGGTGGCCGCTGTTCCCGGTGGTGGTTCTGTCGAGATTCCTTCGGGAATCTATCTTGTGAGTAATGATTTTATTAATCTCAGGGATAGGGTAGAGGTGTATGGTCATGGATTCTCAACACAAATTATTGGGTTTAATAAAAACCCGAAGATTTTAAGAGATGTTGATGGTGACGATATGGAGTGTCAGGGGGTATTTCATATGGGGTCATACAATACCTTTGTGGGTGATATGGGAACAAATATACCAATGCGTTTTGGGGTACGGGATATGTTTATTCGTGCCGCCAATCTTAATCTTTTGAATCCTAATATTCGTAAAGGATTTTTTGAGTATCAAATTGCTCAGGGTAAGCACGTTGCTGATAATTATATACCGGATAATATTGCGGGCATTATTGTTCATACAAGATATGATATTTTTAATGAACCTGAAGCTGCCCCTATTATTTCAAATATTGAAATCTGGGATACGGCAATCGGAATTGCCATCCTGGGTGAACATGATCGTGCTATGAAGGTTGATAAGGTCCGCATTCGTAAAACTCGCAGACAAGGGCTCTTGGTGGGAAAGCCGGTGGGTCATGTTCAGCGTAGAACAGAGAGTTTGAACTCTGGAGCTGCGGATAATAAGTTTGTGATGGTTGAGGTCTCTGATGCCAATCTTGGTGGCGGATATCATGGGGCAATTGAGGTGTACGGAGCTCAATGTAAATTTGTGGCATGTACCGCCTGGTTTGCTATTCGCAATAAGCCAAATTCCGACCTTTATCACGATAGAGATCAGTACCGCAGAAAGTCTGGTGCCGGGTGGGCGATTTTTGGCGAACGGAATATGTTCATCGGATGTACCGCTCAGGAGAATGGCGGGCACGGGTGGGTCGTAGGTTTCAAGGATAATCAGTTTATGAATTGTCTAGGTGAGTCCTCGAGTCTCGAGAATTCACTTATTCTTAAGGGAACTGCACGCACTGATGAAGCAGCTAATTGGTATATTGGACGAAATGCTTCTGGAGCACGCCTAGTATCGCCGCGTTCGGCTAATCCGAAAGTTGGCCAGCGTTCCTCGCGTTACGGGTTTTATCTGGAGAATAAGCTGGATGATATTAGTATTGTGGCCGGTTCATCGCGTAATGCCCGTGATGGTAATAAATTGACTTCGAATGACGGTCGGCACCTTTTCTTTAGGAGAGATCGCAGTGTCCCCTGGGGCAATTTCTATATTGATATTAATTTTGTGGTCTATAGGACCTCGCAAGATAATGAGATTAATCGGAATAGTCAAAATGACGTAAAAGTTTAATCATTCTGAAATAATTGCGCGGAGAGTGAATCCTGAGTACCTTCAAAGGGATTCACTCTTCTTCTACTCTCACACCTTTCACCGAGGATAGAAAATGAAGAAAAACCTTTCGACCCGCGGCGCGGCGGCACTGTTGGCACTAGCTATGGGGTACATGGGTCAGGGTGTAGCCCAGGCGGCATACATTCAGCCGAAATCTGCACAGCCTATTGAAGAGCTGGAATTTGATGTTAATTGTTTTGACATGCACTTCTATTACGGCAAGAACACTATGGGCAGTTTGGATTGGGCGGAGTGTACCGGCCTGATTACGAAGAAGCAGGTTGTTGGGCTGGCTACAACCCGTGAAGATAAGTTGCCGAACGGGGTCATGACCATTTCGCGTGGCCGCTTGCTGGAGTACCTGTACCATCTGGCGGGTTCGCCCGAGGTGAAGAACCTGCCGGAGAAGTCTCCGTACACCGACCTGACTCCGGGCGATGCGCGCTATAAGGTTGCTATCTGGGCAACCCGCGTGGGTTTGACCACCGGTTGGTCTGATGGTTCCTTCCACTACGATACTCCGGCAAGCCGTGGCGCCTACTTTACCTTCCTCTATCGTGCTGCGGGTAGCCCCAAGGTGACTCTGGAGCCCCTGGACGCGGCGAATGCTGTGCGTGCTGAGAAGGGTGCTGCTCCCATTAAGGAGGGGAGTGAGTTGCATCGAGCAATGAGCTGGGTGTACCAGCATGCGCTGGCGAAGGGGGAAGATATCCGGGCGTATAACACTAACTTCTTCACTAACGGGTACACGCCGTGGGATTTCAACAAAACACCGGATTTCTATTACGCTTCGTACCCCACTATTTTCACCCCTCTCATGGTTCTTGATTACCACGAGGAGTTGGCGCCCATTGTGGCTCGTCTGCAGTCGCTGTCCTAGCGGTAGATGAGCGGAGGGCTTGTTGGGGGGCGTGTTCTCCGCGTCTGGTTCGTGC
>NZ_KV813799.1:0-12686 GCF_001813725.1 Rothia sp. HMSC072B04
GATGCGCTACCAATTGCGCCACGCCCCCGTCTCAGCGGAAACCACTGTTTAGTTATTTTTCCAAGCCTTTACGACTTCATTGCTCTGGTACTTTTTCAGAACCATCACAGTGACACACGAAAGAACAGCAAGAATCAATAATTTCTTCATTATTGCCTTTCATAGTGTGGAGTGGGCGTACCAAGAATCGAACTTGGGACCTCTTCGTTATCAGCGAAGCGCTCTAACCGTCTGAGCTATACGCCCTCCTTCTGCGGAATTTCTTCCGTAGAACGAGATATAACTATACAGGTGTTTGATGGTAACACCAAATCGAAAAAGCATGTTCTGCATCACATTTTAATACCGAGGGTTCCCAGGCGTACAGAACGGGCGGCACCACCTCCATCCAGAGGGGCACCGCCCGCACACAAGCTCAAAAAGCTACAAACTAGGACTCATCGCTCAGAGTCAAGGTCACGCCACCAACCAGCTTCGCAGCCAGGTTGTACAGAATCGCGCCAATCATACCCAGCAGAGTAAAGACCACAGTGTTGACCACAGCAAAAATAGTAGTCACCAAAGCAACCTGACCCAGCGAAATCATCTGCGAAATATCCACAGTGGTCGAACCGGTACCCAGAGAGCTAATCAGCTGGTTCACACCGGTAAACGCGCCAGAAGCCTGCAGGAACAGCCACAGAATCACCGACGCCACGACGGTCACAATACCCAGGGCAATAGACAGCAGGAAGATCAGCTTAGCCACCGACCACGTATCAACCTTCTGAACCACCAGACGCGCACGACGAATCTTCGAACGCGGCGCCGGACGCACCAGCTGACGGCGCGAACCAGTAGGACGCTTAGCATTCACAGGGCGCTTACCGGCAGGACGCTTAGCGGTACCGCCAGGACGGGCCTGGCCCGAACGTGCCTGAGCCGGGCGACGCGCGCCAGCCTTAGCCGCACCCGAAGACTTAGATGCACCAGCCGACGCCGAACGCTGTGCCGACGCAGGAGAGGAGCTCGCGGGAGTGCTGCTCATTAGTTACCTCCAGTAGCGGTGAGATCGGCAGCCGCCGCTTCACCCTCGTTGTCCGAACCGGGCGCCTCAGAAGACTCCGAAGCCTCGGTGTTCTCAGTGGTTTCATCGTCGCTATCATCCAGCTGACGATCCTGGTTGCGTGCAACACCAATAATAGAATCGCCCTTACCGGGCTTTGCAAAGATAACACCCATAGTATCGCGTCCCTTCGCAGGAACCTCATTCACGTTCGAACGAACGACCTTGCCGCTGGCCATAACCACCAGCACCTCGTCCTCTTCGTCCACAATGAGGCCACCCACCAGGGCGCCACGATCCTCAACTAGCTTAGCAACCTTAATACCGAAACCGTTACGGCCCTGCACGCGGTACTCATCCACGCTCGTACGCTTCGCGTAACCACCCTCAGTGACCACGAAGACGAAGGAGCCCTCAGTAACCACGTTCGCAGAAATCAGCTCATCGCCGTCACGGAACTTCATACCGGTCACACCCGAGGTCGAACGGCCCATCGGGCGCAGCGACGCATCATCAGCGTGGAAGCGCAACGACATACCGTTACGCGACACCAGCAGAATATCGTCCTTCGCCGAGACAGTGAACGCCGAAACAACCTCATCGCCCTCACGCAGGTTAATCGCAATCAGGCCGGCAGTACGGTTCGTATCGTAATCGCTCAGGCGGCTCTTCTTCACCATACCGCCGCGAGTAGCAAGCACCAGGTACTCAGCATCGTCGTAGCTCTTCAGCTCCATGACCTGAGCAATATGCTCACCGCCCTGGAACTCCAGCAGGTTCGCAATATGCTGACCCTTCGCATCGCGGCCAGCTTCCTGCAGCTCGTAACCCTTCGCACGGTACACGCGGCCCAGGTTCGTGAAGAACAGAATCCAGCTGTGCGTGGTCGTCACAAAGAAGTGCTCCACCACGTCATCGCCGCGCAGGGAGGCACCCTTAATGCCCTTACCGCCGCGGTGCTGGCTACGGTACTGATCACTGCGGGTGCGCTTAATGTAGCCGCCGCGAGTAATCGTCACCACGACCTCCTCCTCGGGGATGAGGTCTTCCATCGACATGTCGCCGTTGTAGCCGTACATAATCTGGGTGCGACGCTCATCGCCGTAGCGGTTCACAATCTCGCCCAGCTCCTCAGAGATAATCTCGCGCTGGCGAGTCTCCGAAGCAATAATCGCGTTGTACTCAGCAATCATGCGCATCAGCTCATCGTGGCGATCCTGAATCTTCTGACGCTCCAGGGCAGCCAGACGACGCAGCTGCATATTCAGAATTGCCTGAGCCTGAGCCTCATCAATCTGCAGGAACTCCATCAGGCCGCTACGCGCCTCATCAGCGGTGGGGGAGCGGCGAATCAGGGCAATAACCTCATCCAGAGCATCCAGGGCCTTGAGCAGGCCGCGCAGGATGTGCGCCTCTTCCTCCGCCTGGCGCAGACGGTAGCGGGTACGGCGGACGATAACATCCAGCTGGTGGTTGACCCAGTGGCGCACGAAAGCGTCCAGGGACAGGGTGCGGGGCACGCCGTCCACGATGGCCAGCATGTTCGCGGAGAAGTTCTCCTGCAGCTGGGTGTGCTTGTACAGGTTGTTCAGCACAACCTTCGGGGAAGCATCACGCTTGAGCACAATCACCAGGCGCTGACCGGTACGACCCGAAGTCTCGTCGCGCAGGTCGGCGATACCGGTGACCTTGCCGTCCTTGATGAGCTCGGCAATCTTGATGGCCAGGTTATCCGGGTTTGCCTGGTAGGGCAGCTCGGTGACGACCAGGCAGGTGCGTCCGTGGATTTCTTCGACGTTGACCACGGCACGCATGGTAATCGAACCACGGCCGGTGCGGTACGCATCCTCGATGCCCTTGGTGCCCAGAATCTGCGCACCGGTCGGGAAGTCCGGGCCCGTAATGCGAGCCATCAGAGCGTTCAGCAGCTCCTCATTGGTAGCGTGCGGGTTCTTCAGGAACCACTCCACACCCTCAGCAACCTCACGCAGGTTGTGCGGCGGAATATTGGTCGCCATACCCACAGCAATACCCGAAGAACCGTTAACCAGCAGATTCGGGATGCGCGCGGGCAGAACGGTCGGCTCCAGGGACTTGCCGTCGTAGTTCGGCTGGAAATCAACGGTGTCCTCGTTGATGTCGCGCACCATCTCCAAGGCGATGGGTGCCATCTTGGTCTCGGTGTATCGAGGTGCTGCGGCACCGTCGTTACCGGGAGAACCGAAGTTACCCTGACCCAGCGCCAGCGGGTAACGCATAATCCAGCTCTGAATCAGACGCACCAGAGTGTCGTAGATAGCTCTATCGCCGTGGGGGTGGAACTGACCCATTACGTCGCCAACCACGCGGGCACACTTATTGAAGGATCGGTCCGGGCGGTAGCCGCCGTCGTACATCGCGTAGATCACGCGGCGGTGCACGGGCTTGAGGCCGTCACGCACATCCGGCAGGGCGCGGCCAATAATAACCGCCATTGCGTAGTCCAGGTAGGAACGCTGCATTTCGGTCTGCAGGTCCACCTGTTCAATGTGACCGTGGTGGTCTACGCTTTCAGCGCCACCGTTGCTGACGACGTCAACCTCAGTGGATTTATTCTGCTGTTCTTCGCTCATTACTTTCTCATTCCTCAATGACTCGCTCGGCTATATAGCTCATTTGGCATATTCCATACGGGGCATATGCCGTTTCGGGCTAGATATCGAGGAATCGAATGTCCTTTGCGTTCTGCTGGATAAACTCACGGCGAGCTTCAACATCCTCGCCCATCAGAACAGAGAAGATCTGGTCAGCCGCTGCGGCGTCTTCCATCTTCACCTGCAGCAGGGTGCGGCGAGCCGGATCCATGGTGGTATCCCACAGCTCGGTGTAGTCCATCTCACCCAGACCCTTGTAACGCTGAATACCGTTATCCTTGGGCAGGCGCAGGTTCTTCGCCGCACCACGAGCCAGCGCCTCATCACGCTCAGCATCCGAGTACACATAATCGTGCGGAGCGTTCGACCACTTGATGCGGTACAACGGCGGCTGAGCCAGGTACACATAACCCGCCTCAATCAGCGGACGCATAAAGCGGAAGAGCAAAGTCAGCAGCAGAGTCGTAATATGCTGGCCATCGACGTCCGCATCCGCCATCAGAACGATCTTGTGGTAGCGTGCCTTCTCAATATCGAAGTCGTCACCAATGCCGGTACCGAAAGCGGTAATCATCGCCTGAATTTCAGCGTTGGACAGGGCACGGTCCAGGCGAGCGCGCTCAACGTTCAGGATCTTACCGCGCAGCGGCAGAATAGCCTGAGTGTTCGGGTTGCGACCCTGAACAGCCGAACCACCCGCAGAGTCACCCTCCACCAGGTAAATCTCAGAGATCGACGGATCCTTCGAGGAGCAGTCCTTGAGCTTACCGGGCATGGAGCTGGTCTCCAGCAGACCCTTGCGGCGGGTCGTCTCGCGTGCCTTACGGGCTGCAATACGCGCCTGAGCGGCGGTGATCGCGCGGCGCACGATATCCTTCGCCACCGCGGGGTTACGACCGAACCAGTCGCCGAGGTGATCGTTCACCTCACGCTGGGTGAAGGACTTAGCCTCCGAGTTACCCAGCTTGGTCTTGGTCTGACCCTCGAACTGCGGCTCGGAAATCTTAATCGAAATCACCGCGGTCAGGCCCTCACGCACGTCTTCACCGGTGAGGTTATCGTCCTTATCGCGCAACAGCTTGTTCTCACGCGCGTAACGGTTCACCAGCGAGGTCAGAGCGGCACGGAAACCCTCTTCGTGAGTACCGCCCTCGTGGGTGTTAATCGTGTTCGCGTACGAGTAGACGGACTCCTTGTAGGCGCCAGTCCACTGCATCGCCACTTCCAGGCTCATATTGCGCTCAGTGTCTTCGGCTTCAAAGGAGACAATCTCCTCGTTCACGATGGTCTTCGCGCCTGCGTTGAGGAAGTGTACGTAGTCGAACAGGCCGTTGTCGTAACGGTAGGTGACAGTCGTGAAACCCTCAGCGTTCGCGTGCACGCGGTTGAGGATGTTTTCCTTCTTCTCACTCTCTTCAGCAACCTCGTCACCGACGAACTTCTCGCGCTCATCGGTCAGGGTGATGGTCAGGCCCTTGTTCAGGAACGCCATCTGCTGGAAACGGGCGCGCAGAGTCTCAAAGTCGAACTCGACGGTCTCGAAAATCTCGGGGTCCGGGTAGAAAGTCTGGATAGTGCCGGTCTTATCGGACGGCTCACCCTTACGCAGGGGGCCATCCGGCACACCACCGTTGGAGAAGGAAATATGCCATGCGTAGCCCTGACGGTGCACCTCGGTAATCACGCGGGTAGACAGCGCGTTCACCACGGAGATACCCACACCGTGCAGACCACCAGAAACAGAGTAGCCGCCGCCGCCAAACTTACCGCCAGCGTGCAACACGGTCATAACGACCTCAACGGTGGACTTGTGCTCGGTGGGGTGCTCATCCACGGGAATACCGCGGCCGTCATCCTCTACGCGAACAGCACCATCAGCCTGGATGGTCACGTCAATCTTGGAGGCGTAGCCGGCGAGCGCTTCGTCGACCGAGTTATCTACGACCTCGTAGACCAGGTGGTGCAGACCGCGCTCAGTGGTCGAGCCAATGTACATGCCGGGGCGCTTGCGAACCGCTTCCAGACCTTCCAGCACGGTAATATCGGATGCACCGTATTCATGCTGCTGTTCAGATGCATTCTGTTCAGATGCCACGAGGCAGAACTCCTTGAGTAGATGATGCAACCGGCGAAGAAAAGTTACGGGTAGCCAAGAGCGGAGCCTAGAACGCCTCACAGAGGGCACAAGAAAGTGCCTGCACAACCCGCGTTGCCGGTGGTGCCCATAGGTGGGCACACTTTACGCATTGTCTCTTTTATTTTACCGAGCAAGAGAGCATAAAACCATCTACAAGCGTCACATATTGAGCTTTTTTGGGCACTACCACCCGCTCAAAAGCCCGCAAAGGCGGTTTAGAGTGCCTCAACCCCCTTTTGAGGTAGGGGGATACGGTTCACCACTTCGTGGGGGTTGCCGGCGATTCTAAAGCTTTCATAGCGTGCAGAAAAAGGCTTATTTTGACCTAACACCGTTCATTCAGAAGGTGAACGAGCACCAGAGGCACTCAGAAGGCTACCCGTAGGTGTCGCGCACACCGCGCATGCCGGTGGCACGCCGATAACCTCGCTGATTCCAGCGACCATTATTCGGACCCAAAACGCGGACCTGAGCCACGACACCATCACCCAGTTCGCGGCGGAAAAGTTCGATGAGGTGCCCGTGCATCAGGCGCAGCTGAGTCGTCCAGGCGGTAGAGTCGCACTGGACTTCAACAATGGAGTTTTCGAAGCTGATGGGGCGGGTGTGTGCCGCGATTTCAGGACCCACGAGCTCAGCCCAGCGGGCCAGCACGCTAGAGACCGCCACGGGCTCTTTCCAGCCGCGAGAACGGATCAGAGCGCTGACGATGCCGCCAAGGGGTTTGGGATCACGAGAGCTCTCTCCGGGGCCGCTATAGCCACCCATGACGCGAGGGTCCCACCCCTGCGCTCGCCGCGATTTCTTCTTCGAGGCGGTTCCAGACATGACCGCACCAAAATCACGCATGATTTTATTCGCCGAGAAGGCGTTCAGGGGCGCCTCGCCGCGCTCTTGAGCTGCCACGCGCATGCGGGTCAGCAGGGCGGAGGGGGCGTCCACCTCGTCACGGTAGAACTCACCCACGCCGTCAACCTCGTACGGGTTTTGAGGCTCCGCAAACTGCGGTTCCGCGAATTCATCGAATGTTTCACGTGAAACATGGTTTTGAGGGCGGACGGGGTTACTCATCGCCGCCACCTTCCGCGAGCGCGGAAACGGTCGAGTTCGACTGCCCCGCAGAGTCAGTGACAGAGTCGGTGGCAGGACCAGCGGCAGGCTGCACATACTCGGCGTGCCCCGCCGTCACCGACACCAGGCGGTAGTCGCCCAGCTCCTCCGGAATATCGCTGAGCACCGCGCAGGTAATCAGCACCTGCTCCGCATCGGCAACCATCGCGCCCAGGCGGTGGCGGCGCGCAGAATCAAGCTCCGCAAACACATCATCAAGAATCAGAATCGGCGAAGAACCCACCGAGGAGTCATCCTCAACATGCACAAACCAGGACGCCAACTTCAGCGCCAGAGCAAAAGACCAGCTCTCACCGTGCGAGGCAAAATACTTCACCGGCATACCACCGAGCAGCAGGGTAATATCCTCACGGTGCGGACCCACTAGGGTCACGCCACGCTCAATCTCATCGCGTCGACGCTCCGCAAAACCACGCATCAAAGCCTCCTTGAGGTCCTCAACGCGCATCAGCGCCGCATGCTCGATCGAGCGCTCGCCCATGCTCGAAAAAACAGTCGACTCATAGTTGAAACCGACCTCTTTAGAGCCGTCCGTCAGCCCCGCGTAGGCGCGGCGAAGCTGCGGCAAAAAACGCTGCAACAGACGAAAACGCGCAGAAAGCAGCTGAGCGCCCAGAGTCGACAGCTGCTCATCCCATACCGAGAGCGTGCTCAAAGCGTTCTCGTCCCGCGCGTTACGCTGCATGGATTTCAGCAGCGAATTACGCTGCCGCAAAATCCGCTCATACTCGCTACGGTACCCGGAAACCACCGGACGCAAAGAGCGTGCCAAATCGTCCACAAAACGACGACGACCCGCCGGGTCTCCCTTCACCAGTTGCAGATCCTCCGGGGAAAACAGCACCGTGCGGGCAATGCCCAGCGCCTCCTTGGCGCGCACTGGCGCGGCACGATTAATGCGCACCCGATTACTCTGCCCCGGAGCAATCTCAAACTCGGTCACTGTCTGCTGCGAACCGCGCACCGTACGGGTGCGAATATAGGCGCGCGAAGCACCCGCTCGAACCAGCGGCCCGTCATGGCTCACACGGTGCGAAGAGAGCGACGCCGCATAGTCGATTGCCTCAACAATATTGGTTTTCCCCACACCATTAGAGCCCAGAAACACCGTAACTCCCGCCGAAAGAGGCAGGCTCAGCAGGGCGTAGGTACGGTAATCCAACAACGAAATATGGTCAATATACACCGGAGCAGCTCCTTTCACGGGGTTTCACATACGGGGTCGCAGGGGTTCACAGCGCCAGCTGGCGGGCACAGTGCGCAGGCCAAAATACTGTGGTTTTCCGCACGGATGAGCACAGAAAAAACAGCGCAACCCCGCACATACCCACGATGCATAGGGCACCGAAAGACGTGCGGGGTAGCGACGCTGAAACTAGTTCGACGGCAGGCGAACCGGCATCAACAGGTAACGGTAGTTGCGGTCATCCTCAGCCAGAGGCTCATCCTGACCGGAAATTACGGCAGGCTTCGGCGCATCGGTGAAGGAGAAACGAACGAACTCGGTACCAAAAACCTTCAAACCATCCGAGAGGTAGGCGGGGTTGTACGCAACGGTGATGTCATCACCGGACAGGTGCGCCTGCAGAGTCTCGGATGCCTGAGCCTCATCACCGCGGCCGGCATCAATAGCAACCGAACCCTGAGTGAACTTCAGACGCAGGGGAGTGTTGCGTTCCGCCACGAGGGAGATACGGCGAGCAGCCTCAGCCAGGTCGGAGGTGCGAACCACCGCGTGAATCGGGGTCTGTTCGGGGAACAGCGCACGGATGTTGGGGTAGTCGCCGTCCATCAGAACGCTGGTGGTGCGGCGGGTACCCGCTGCGAAGCCGATCAGCTCACCCGCTGCGGGCAGAGCAATAGACAGATCGCCGGAACCGGAGAGGGTGCTACCCACCTCAGAGACGGTCTTAGCCTTCAGCAGCACAGCCGCCTGAACCTCGGGGTTGACCGGGTTCCACTTGATCTCGCGCATAGCCAGGCGGTAGCGGTCGGTGGCGAGCAGGGTCATGGTGTCACCGTTGATTTCCACGCGGATACCGGTCAGCAGCGGCAGGGTCTCGTCCTTGGACACCGCAATCTGAACCTGCTTGACGGCCTCAGCGAATTCGGCGCCGTCCACGGTACCGGAAATTTCGGGCAGTTCGGGAAGCTCGGGGTAATCCACGACCGGCATGCCAGCCAGCTGGAAGTTAGCGGAACGGCAGTGAATACGAATCACGGACTCATCTGCGGTGAACTCGACAGGTGCGTTCGGCAGGGAGCGGCAAATTTCAGCCAGAATCTTGCCGGGAACCAGGCAAATGCCTTCTGATTCAACGTCAGCTGCGATGACCTGGCGGGCGCTGGTCTCGTGATCGAAGCTTGCGATGCTGACCTCACCTGCGGAGGCGGTAATCAGCAGACCGTTGAGTACGGGGGAGGTGGGACGCAGCGGAAGTGAGCGTGCCGTCCAGCCGACTGCTTCGGCAAGGACATCGCGTTCAACGGTGAATTTCATCGAGAAGGCGCCTTTCACGGAATTGGAGAGTCATTTTGGGGCGCACGTAAAGCTTATGGGCGAAAGAGCCGGAAATATCGCGTGCTCTGGTGCGCAGTACATCTTCCCGCGCGCGCGTCTATCCATCCTACCGGATTTTGTAATTACACAGAGACTCGAAGGTCAGTTCTGCAGCGAAAAAACGGGTGAGATGAGGCATGCGAGGTCGCTGTATTTTTGTAATTACAAAGAGAGGCGGAAGATGTAGCAAACCCACTCGAAAACAGGTTCGAACTAGGCAGTGGTTCAGTGTTGGTTTCTTTTCTAAACCCAACCCAAGAGAGAGCATGCAGCAACGACCCAAATCCGCGAAAATCTACGCTTTCAGCAGGGGTATACAGAAAAACCTGAACCAGGCCGGCCGGTCGAGCAGAACTATTTGTTATGGGGAGGATTTTTTCTTTAAGTACAGTAGTATTGTTAACGCTTGTGGAAACGGTGGAAAACCCCTTCCTTGCCTGCAATGACGCGGAAGTAGCCTGTGGACATTAAGTGGAAGAATCCACCCTGCACGGAGGATGCATTGTGTATGGATATTTATGCATTTCCTTGATTCCACACCTTTTGAATATTCATGCACTTAACGTCCACACGAACGCATGAGTTAAAGCACAGCTTATCCACACCCCGAAAATCCAGCTTTTCGAGTCACTAAAATCCTTGGAACCAACGCGAAATCCCCGCCCCGAAACCTATAAAACACCTAGTCAAGACGCAAAATAAGCTACGGGACAGGGACAAAAGCACTTCTAGCCGGCGGCGCGCTGCTCCTGGCGGATCAAATTCGTCAGCTCAGTAACCTGGTTGAAAATCGTCTGACGCTCCGCCATCTGCGCGCTCACCTTACGCACCGCGTGCATCACCGTCGTATGGTCGCGGCCGCCCAGATCGTTGCCAATACGCGGCAGAGACATCTCGGTCAGCTCACGCAGAAGATACATCGCCACCTGGCGCGCATTCGTGAGCGTACGGGTGCGAGACTTCGACTGCATATCCTCAATGGACACATCAAAATACTTCGCCACCGTCGCCAAAACCAGCGCCGATGTAATCTCCGCACCACCGGTATCAGAGAGCAAATCCTTCAGATAGGTCTCAGCCTCAGCCAGGGTAATGGGCTCCGGCGGCTTCTTCATCGAGGCGGCAGCGCTCGCACGAATCAGAGCACCCTCCAACTCGCGAATATTCGCCGTGACATGGGAAGCAATGTATTCCATGACGTCATCGCGCACCGGCAGAATCTCGTTCTGAGCTTTCTTCCGCAGAATCGCGATACGGGTCTCCAGCTCCGGAGGCTGCACATCCACATTCAGACCCGAACCAAAACGCGAACGCATACGCTCAGCAAAACCGGTCAGCTGCTTCGGCGGCAAATCAGAGGTAATCACGATCTGCTTCTGGTGGTTGTACAGGGCGTTAAACGTATGGAAGAACTCCTCCATCGTCGCCTCTTTACCCGCTAAAAACTGGATATCGTCAATCAGAAGAACGTCAACATTGCGGTAAATCTGCTTGAACGACGAACCCTCATCATCACGGATCGAGTTAATGAAGTCATTCGTGAACTCCTCAGAATTCACGTAGCGCACCCGCAAATTCGGGTACAGATACTTGGTGTAGTGGCCGATCGCGTGCAGCAGGTGGGTCTTACCCAGGCCCGAACCGCCGTAGATGAACAGCGGGTTGTAGACAATGCCGGGCTGCTCCGCCACCGCGAAAGCGCTCGCGTGTGCAAAGCGGTTGGACTGACCAATCACGAAGGTGTCGAAGGTGTAGTTCGGGTTCAGTCGGGCAGAGCTATCCCAAGTCGGCGCATTTTCCGGGTCTTCATGCGGATGCACCTGCTGGGACTCCGGTACCGCCGGGGCCTCCGGAACGAAAGTGGGTGCCGGGTACTCGCGAGGTGCCGGCGCACCCGCGACAGGAGCCGCCGGAGCGGGCTGCTGCGCGGAGGGGAACCCGGCACGCTCCGCCTCCAAAGCCTGCAGGGAGGGGCGAGTGACCTGCTCATCAGCGGGCACCTCGTAATGGTCAGGGCCCGGATGCGGCTCGGTGTAGTACTCAAAAGCACGCGAACCGGCGGGCGCCTCGGGGTGTGCGGGAACAGCTGGAGCGACTGCAGGAGCCTGCTCAACGTGCACCTCACGCTCACCATGGAAAACATCCTGACTTGCAGGTTCAACCGGAATCATCGACTCATTCACATCGAAAAGCGCGGTAGTCGACGGGCCAAATGCCTCGTGCAGAGCGGCACGGAACGAAGCGCTAATCTGCTCCTCAAAGACCGCACGGGTGAGCTTATTCGGCACCTCAATGATGAGGCGAGAAGAACCCATCAGTCCCTGAGGCTGCGCAAGATTCACGAAACCGCGCTGACGTGCCGTCACCGCCGGGTCGGCGGCAAGAATGGAGAGCAGATGCGCCCAGCGCGCCTGAAGGGAGTCGGTCATGGAATTCTTTACTTTCACTCGATGTGAAGCGGTGGTGCAGTAAAGAAATCATGCCGGAAACCACCGCGAGGTCATTAAGATTCTACCCGCTTAATACACAGGGGGAGAAAGTTATCCACAAGAGTTTTCCACACGGTGGAAAACTTGTAATTACAGAAGTGGATAAGCGGTGGATTTAAGTGCATAGCGAGGGTTCTTCCTTGATATTCTGCGGAACGTCTCAGGAATACTGGGTTGTGGATAACTCTTCGGTGGGCGGGGGTAAGAGACTGTTGTGCACCGCGGTGGATATCGTGCCACTGTAAATATCCCCAGGTTTGTAGCCTCTGTATCAGGGGCTTCTCCACAGCCCATAAATGCACCGCAATCACCACCTCCACGGCGCAAACGAGCCCGGAATCACGCGGAAAAACACCCCAAGAACTTGATTTACGCCCTCCACTCTTCTAAAGTTGTGCTGTTGTGTGTGCACCGCCTACTGCGAATAGTCGCGGTACCTCCGTGCACCAAGAAGCGTACGGTTCCGATACCCGTGAGGGCACGAACCGCAAAAATCAAGGAGACAAAGTATGAGCAAGCGTACTTTCCAGCCGAACAACCGCCGTCGCGCTAAGAAGCACGGCTTCCGTCTGCGTATGCGTACCCGTGCAGGCCGCGCGATTCTGTCGAACCGCCGCGGTAAGGGCCGCGCAAAGCTCTCGGCCTAATCACGGCATATAGTTCGCCCGCCGATGCACACGCATCGGCGGGG
>NZ_KV813800.1:0-334 GCF_001813725.1 Rothia sp. HMSC072B04
GGTTCAGTCAATCCCATCAGCGACTACAAGATCAATCACATAGGGTTTTGTGTGATATTTTCAACAAAACACATGCGCTAATTTTTCTGCAAATCACTCCCGACTTGGGTTATCTTTAAAATACTTCTTGAGAAGTATTCAAAAACCACATAAATTTGTGTGGCATTACAGGGCAACGACCGCGACGTCTACAGCCCACGAGACAGATTGGAAACACTCAATGCGTCTACGAAAATTGTTGGCAACCGGTTTGGTTGCTACCACGTTGGTAGGGATTAATGTCCCTGCAAGTCATTCCGCTCAGTTCTTCACCGAGGCCCAGTGGCAGGGGTTC
>NZ_KV813801.1:0-228 GCF_001813725.1 Rothia sp. HMSC072B04
AGCTGCGGGAGCAGCCGGAGCAGCAGCGGGTGCTGCGGGAGCAGCAGGAGCCTCAGCAACCGGAGCCGGAGCAGCGGGAGCAGCTGCAGCAGCAGCGTCGCCGATGATAGCCAGAACCTGGCCAACCTCTGCGTCCTCATCCTCGGGGATGCGGATCTCGAGCAGGGTACCTGCTACGGGGGAGGGAACCTCGGTGTCAACCTTGTCGGTGGAAACCTCAACCAGGGG
>NZ_KV813802.1:0-32790 GCF_001813725.1 Rothia sp. HMSC072B04
GTTTGCGTTCACTGTATGGTTTTTGGATAATAACCCTGGGCTCCTGTGATGGAGCTGAGGCTTTTTATTCGGAAGATTTTCCGTGGTTATAGCAAGAGGGAAACGCCTGGTTCCATTCCGAACCCAGAAGCTAAGACTCTTCGCGCCGATGGTACTGCACTTTTGTGGGTGTGGGAGAGTAGGTCACCGCGGGTTTTTATTCAAGAGGGGAAGACCTTATAGGTCTTCCCCTCTTTTTGTGTACCCAAAAACTCCTAGAACGACAGCTCCTAGAACGAAAAACACCTAACTCAGCAAAGGTACAGAGACTAATAGATTCAAAGACTCAGAGACGCAGCAGAGAGGCAGATGAACAGGGGATGAAGCCTCGCCAGACAGCGTGCCGACCTGATACAGAGGCAATGAGATGGGGAGTTCACAGATCCGCCTGAATGACGAAATAGAAGGCGAGGTAGAGAAACTCTTGATACCTTAACAACAAGAGCAGTCCACATCTCTACCTCAACGAGTAGAGAGCAAGCAAAGGAGCATCATCATGGCTGATGAGAAGAGCATCTACGAACGCTGGAGCGAAGAACGCCTCGACCCGCCTTTCCCCAAAGAATGGGGGCTGGACGAAGAAGACGAAGCCGAGCTGCTCTGGCCTATCTGGCCCCTGCTGTTCATGGGTGAATCTGATACCGAACAGTACGTAGAAACCATCACCGATTATGTGATGGACGTACTTGGTCTGGAATACGATGGGGAGAACGAAGACAGCAAGCTCTGGGAAAAGCGCGTAGAGGACTACGTGGAGGAGCTCATCAAGCGTCGTCGTGCCTTTGCTGCTGAGCTGGGCATTACCCCGGAAATGCAGAAGAACTCCAACCTCAATCGTGCCTTCGCAGCCCTGGAAGAAGAAGGCGTCATTGCACGACAGAACTTCACCTGCTGCGGTACCTGCGCCTCCGCAGAGATCTGGGATGAGATCGACGATAGCCGTGAATGGAAGGGATACATCTACTTTCACCAGCAGGACGCCGAAAGCCTCGCAGAGAGCGGCGGAACCTACGTTGGCTTCGGTTCCTTCCTCGCCTACCCCAGGGACGAAAATGAATGGAACGCGCTGAGCGATGCGCAGAAGGAAGAGATCAGTGCCCTTCACAAGAAGCTCTCCGTAGAGCTCATGAAGGACACTATTATCCCCGTACTGGAGAAGCACGGTCTGAGCGTGGAGTGGAAGGGGAATTTCGATACTCGCCCGTTCATTGGGGGAGTGGAAGTCTACAACATTCCCTAACGGCTGGTGAGCTGAACCGGGTGGGTGCCTCGGCGTAGCTTGTGGCAGGGGAGAGGCGCCTCCCAATGCTACGAAAGTTTACGAGGAAAATAAGCTGAGGGCGTGAGAACAGACACCACGATATCTCAGTCAGAGTATTAACTAGCCGATAAGGCACCCATTCGGTAGGCTAGACGGGTAGCGCGGTACGTCCACACTAGAGAAAAGACAGAACCTATCCACGTGATAGGAACTGATTGACATAGCTTTCAGCTGCTATATACGGCAGAAGCTGAGCTCTAGAACACCCTATAGGGGATAAGAACAACCCCGGGCCGGAAGAGCCTGGTCATCTGAAGCTTTGCTCGGATGGATGCTCACTCCAACCGGAGTAGGCTAGAAGAAGTGGACGAACCGCCACCCATATTCCCAACCAAAGGAGCAGGCATGTCGACCGACGCCCGCGAAAAAGCCCGCCAGATTGCGGCCCAGCAGGCCAAGAAGAGCCCCAGCCAGGCAAGCCGCCGCTGGCTCCAGTTCGGCGTACTCGCCGTGGTCCTCATCATCGTAGGTATCATCGGCTTCGTCGTAGTCAACGGCAACAAGAACACCAAGGTAGCAGAAAGCGGCCCGGTGCCCTCCAGCGCCAACGAATACGGTGGCATTGTGCTGACCAAGGACGGCATCGTCCAGAACTCCTCCACCCAGGAGACCCGCGACTTCAAGCAACTCGCAACCTCGACCTCCTCCGTGACCCCCATGGTCAACGGAACCGCAGCAGCAGTCAACACCCTGCCCCCGGGCGTGCAGACCGCTGAAGAGGCATCCAAGAACGGCCAGCCCGTACGCGTGACCATCTTCCAGGACTACAACTGCGTGCACTGTGCAGAGTTCGAGAAGAAGTACGGTGAAGAAATCCAGAAGCTCGTCGAGGACGGCACCATCACCCTGGAAATCCGCAACCTGACCTTCCTGGACCGCTCCTCGCCCACCGCTTACTCCGCACGTAACGCGGCAGCAGCATACTCCGTGGCCAACCAGGTCAGCACCAGCGAATTCCTGAACTACCAGCGTGAGATCTTTACTCACCAGGGCCGCGGCGACATGAACAACCAGCAGATCGCCGACATCGCTTCTAAGCACGGTGCGTCCATCGGCTCCGATATGAACGATGGCAAGTGGCGCCCCTTCGTGGACGTGGTCAACGCTGAATCCGCAAAGAACGGTATTAAGGGTACCCCCACCGTCTTCGTTGATGGTGACCAGTACACCAGCAACGACTTCAGCACCTTCCTGAAGGAAAAGATCGAAGCTAAGAAGAAGTAACCGCTTCGATACAAAAACCCGGTAACCTCCGCGTGAGGCTACCGGGTTTTTCCATACACGGTGATGAGTACGAGGGGTGGGTGAGCAGCATACAGAGGTGGTGCTCAGAAGGGTTAAAACGAAGGAAACGAACATGCCATCACCCCATAATTTAGAAGTATTCTCAACCAAACCCTAAAAGAACAACTAAGCAGACTCAACCAAGAGAATAAGGTACACTGGACAGGTTGCCTCCTTAGCTCAGTTGGCCAGAGCATCTGTCTTGTAAACAGAGGGTCACCGGTTCGAATCCGGTAGGGGGCTCAGAAAAATCCTGGTTCGCACCAGCCTCATAGCAGAGGTGCGGATCAGGATTTTATTGTAGCGAGTGTCCTCGAGTGTCTAAGGGACCCGCACCAACACATCGTCTACCCGCCCTGAGGAACCAAGTATGTCTGAAACCTCCGGAACCCCGCAGGCCCCCGCCTCGCAGGGCACCCGTACCGCGGCGCTGCGCACCGTCAAAGCACGCGAAACCAACGACTACCCCCTCGAAGAATTCATCGAATCGCGAGGATTCCGCCCCGAAATCCAGGGCCTGCGAGCCTTCGCCGTGCTCCTCGTGGTGCTCTACCACGTCTGGGTCGGCAAAGTCTCCGGCGGCGTGGACGTCTTCCTCTTCATCTCCGCCTTCCTGCTCTCGCTCTCCTTCATGCGCAAGATCAACGAAGGCAAACCCCTCAATCTCTTCAGCTACTGGATGCACGTCTTCCAGCGACTGCTACCCGTAGCCACCGTGGTTATCGCGGGTACCACCATTGCGTCCTTCTTCGTGCTCGCACCCAGTCGCTGGTCGCAAACCGTAACCGACGCAAGGAGCTCCCTGTTCTACTTCCAGAACTGGAACCTCGCGTTCAGCTCCGTAGACTACTACGCCCAAAACGCTTCCGTGAAGTCACCCTTCCAGCACTTCTGGTCGCTCTCCATCCAGGGACAGATCTTCATCATCTGGCCCCTGCTCTTCGCTGCAGTAGCCTACGTCGTGCACCGATTCCGCGGGAACCTCTTCACCACCGCGGTATTCATCTTCAATACGGTGTTCGTCGCATCCCTGACCTTCTCCATCGTCGAAACCGACACCAACCAGGGATTCGCCTACTTCGACACCCGCCCCCGCCTGTGGGAATTTGCCATCGGCACCCTGCTGGCAATGCTCACCCTCAAGTGGAAGGCACCCGAGAAGGCTCGAGTAATTATGGGCTGGGTCGGTATTATCGGCCTGGTCACCTGCGGCGCAATCCTGCCCGTGGAACGAGCATTCCCCGGCTACCTGGCACTCTGGCCCGTGATCTCTGGCGCGCTCGTCATCATGGCAGGCCGCACCAACAGCCGCTGGGGCATCGACCGACTGCTGGTCTCCGCACCCCTGCAGAACCTCGGCAACATCTCCTACGCCCTGTACCTGGTGCACTGGCCCATCCTCATTCTCTACAGCAGCGCCGTCGGTACCTCCCGCGTGAACTTCATCGAAGGCGCTGTCATCATCCTTGCCTCCATCGGCTTGGCATGGCTGCTCATCCGCTTCGTCGAAAAGCCGCTGCGCTACCGTAAGGACCCCTTCGTACCTTGGCTCATGATGAAGATGCGCTTCAAGACCGTCTTCTCGGTCAAGACCTGGGCAGACCAGCTCGCCTTCATCCTCGCGATCTTCCTGGTCGCCGGCGTACCCCTGGTAGCCGCACAGACCTGGATCGGCTACCGCAACACCCAGTCCGAGCAGAACGCCGAACTGCAGGTACAGACCGCCAGCGAAAACTACCCCGGCGCCCGCGCTATCGGCGGCGCCCAGCAGGGACTCATTGACAACCCCATCCCCTCCGGCGGTGACGTCAAAACCCAGTTCGACGGACTGAGTGACCCCTGCGTTGGCGGCTTCGCGCCCTCCGACCCGGCACTCGCCAAGTACTGCAGCCTGCAGAAGTACGGCCCCGAGGACGCACCGCTGACCATGGTCATCGGTAACTCCCACGCCGAACAGGCGCTGAGCATCTTCAAGCCCATCGCAGAACAGACCAAAACCAACCTGCAGACCTACCTGCTCGGTGGCTGCCAGTACCCGGTCCGCGCCGTCAACGCCAGCAACGAATGCTCGGAATTCAACACCAAGATGACCGAGGAAATTCTCAAGCGTAAGCCGCAGACCGTGGTGCTCATCGCCACTGTTGCCCAGGCACGATCGAACGACGAACGAGTCGACCCGAGCCTCGACGAGACGGTCCGCCGCCTCACCGAGGCAGGAGTCCAGGTCATCGGCCTGCGCGATAACCCGCGCTTCGAGTACAACATCTACGAATGCGCTCAGAAGGCCGGTGCCGACAAGAGCTCCTGCGCACGACCCGCAAGCGACAAGTACGCTGCCGAAAACCCTGCAAAGGAAATCTTCGACAAGTACCGCAACCAGGGTGCCGTCATGGTGGACCTGAAGGACGTGTACTGCCCGGACGGCATGTGCAGCCCCGTGGTTGGAAACATCTACGTCTACATCGACGACAACCATGTCTCCAAGACCTACAGCCGCACCATGGCTCAGGAAGTCTTCCAGCGTGCAGCGGAAGGCGGCTGGCTCGTGAGTGGAAAAGTGAACTTCTAAAGTTCGCCAATATGACGGATCCCCCATGCTGTTCTACAGAAGTATGAACAGTGCGGGGGATTCGCTATTTTCTGACCCGAAATTAGGATAGGCTAAGTTAGGAGGCTTCTGGGAAAAGCCTTAGAGAAGAAAGGACGCCATGAAAGAAATCACCGAACGCACCCTCAAAGTTGAGAACGTCAGCCTCGGCTACGGCGAAACCACCATCGTCAAAGACCTCTTCCTCGAATTCCCCAAGGGCAAAATCACCGCCATCATCGGCCCCAACGGCTGCGGTAAATCCACCCTGCTACGCGGTGTCTCCCGACTACTCAAGCCGCTCAACGGCGACTTCACCCTCGACGGCAAACCCACCCACGAATACTCCATGAAAGGCTTCGCCCGCATGGTCGGGCTGATGCCCCAGCATCCCATCGCCCCCGAAGGAATTACCGTAGCCGACCTCGTCTCCCGAGGACGCTACCCCTACCATGGCCTCTTCAAACGCAATAGCGCCGAAGACGACGAGGCGGTTGCTTGGGCTCTCGAAGCCACCGATACCATGTCCCTCGCCGAACGACAGGTCACCGAACTCTCCGGCGGTCAGCGTCAGCGCGTCTGGATTGCCATGGCGCTCGCCCAAGAAACCGACATTCTACTGCTGGACGAGCCGACCACCTACCTCGACCTGGCACACCAGGTGGAGCTACTCGACCTGCTCTCGGACCTCAACGAGCAACGCGGCACCACCATGATCATGGTGCTGCACGAGTTGAACCTCGCCGCCCGAGTCGCTGATTACCTCGTCGCGATGAAGGACGGCTCCATCGTCGCTCAAGGCGAAGCACACGACGTGCTCACCCGTGAGAACCTCGACACCATCTTTAGCCTGAAAGCAGAGGTTGCCGATCCGTTTAACGACGGCAGTGTAGTGGTGGTACCCCATCCCCGGAGTGTGTCCACCGTTGCCGGTTCAGCTGTCGCATCCTAAGAAACCCCTGCTCATATCTGATGAAGCGCCCATAACAGTGGGATACTGGAAAGCAGGACGCACCGAAAGCTAAGCGAAGAAGCCGGTACACCGCACGGGTGTGCCGGCTTCTTCCATAGAAGGGTCATTCTCTACAGAGGCCCGGAAAGAAGAACACAATGACGACCCCGCTCCTAGACTCCAACGGCAAGCTCAACGGCGAATCAGTACGCTACGTGGCAATCGGTGACTCCTTCACCGAAGGCGTGGGCGACGTTGACCGCCGCCGCCCCAACAACCTACGAGGCTGGGCAGACCGCATTGCTGAAGGCCTCGGTGCAGTAGACCCGCAGGCACAGTACGCAAACCTTGCTATCCGCGGACGCCTGCTCGGCCCCATCCTGGATGAACAGTTGCCTCGAGCCCTCGACCTCTGCCCCAACATTGTTACGTTCTACGGTGGCGGCAACGATATCATGCGCCCCAACGTTGATATTGACCAGCTCATGACCCGCGTCGACGAAGCCTTCGCCGCCATGCGCGCCCAGGACATCACGATTCTGACCATTACGGGCTTGGATGTGCAGGGCCAGGGCCCCTTCTCCCGCACCCGTGGCCGCACCGCCACCTACAATGAGCTGCTGCGCGGCATTGCCGAAGACCACGGCGCACACATTATCGACTACTGGCGCTGGAACGACTTCCTCGACTGGCGTCTGTGGGCTGATGATCGCCTGCACATGAACGACCTCGGCCACGAACGCTTCGCATCCCGCGTGCTGGCGCAGCTCGGCCTGCCCGGTGTGGTCACCGAATCGGTACTGCCCCCGGAGGTGCAGCTGACCGCCCGCGAGAAGATTGAGCAGGAGGCACGCTGGGTCCGCGAGTTTGCCCTGCCGTGGATTGGCCGCCGTCTGAAGGGTACGAGCTCCGGTGACGGCGTGAGCCCCAAGTACCCGGAGTGGGTCCCCGCGGCAAGCCTTAAGAACTAACGCCCTTAAGAACTAATGTTGAGGGGGCGCACGTTACGGCGTAAAACTGTACGCCGGGGGAGTGCCCTGTGCTGTATCTGTACCGTATTTGTGCCCGCATCTACGCCGTAACTGGAACGGTAAATCCGCCGCTACCCGTACCGTTGCAAACCCTTAAACCGCCCTTTAAAACCGGGGCGGAAGCGTTAAAACGAGAGTTAAAAGCTCTTTAAACGCGTATTTAAGCCTGTTTAACAGCCCTGCGCACACCGCAAGAAGCGGTGGCGCGGGGCTGTTTTCGGCTTAAATCCGGCTTAAGCTGTTAATCTCACAACATGAATTTCACCGGTGTAATTTATCCCCGGTCACATAAAGAACGCCCGTTCTTAAAAAGGTGTATTAACGCCTGACTAGGGGCGTTAAAGAATCCCTTTAAAACATCTGGACTTGCAAAAATACCCATTTTTGGTAGAATGGATAGGTATGTTTGCCGCTCGAAGACAAGCATGCATCCGTGAATCGAGCGCTTCGCTTAAACGAGGTGCAATCGGCTCAGAACACCGAGATTCCGCGGATTTTTAAGGCAAAATCCGGCGTGCAGGCTTGCATGAACCCCCGTATTTACCTAGAATTTAACGCTGTTCGTAGTGGTGGAAACGCCTCTCGACACTAATAAGCTTCACCGTTTTTCCCGCGGCGGGGATCGATGCGTGGCCTCTCACCCACGTGACGATCTCAAACACTCTAGCCCGGCGAATAACCCGGTGCTTCTACATTGGTGGCGGGACGCTCACGAGTAACATCGACTGCGTACCGTCATAAAAGTCAATCAATAAAGGAGTGAAACATGGCAGCAGTCTGCCAGGTGACCGGAGCTGTTCCCGGCTTTGGACACAGCATTTCGCACTCGCATCGCCGCAACAAGCGTCGATTCGACCCGAACGTTCAGAAGAAGACCTACTGGGTTCCTTCGCTGCGTCGTAAGGTAACCCTGAACGTGTCCGCTAAGGGCATCAAGGTTATCGATGCTCGTGGCATCGATGCCGTTGTTGCAGAAATCATCGCACGCGGGGAGAAGATCTAGTAAATGGCATCCAAGGCTAAGGACCTCCGTCCTATCATCAAGCTCAAGTCCACTGCTGGCACCGGTTACACCTACGTGACCCGTAAGAACCGCCGCAACAACCCCGACCGCATGGTGCTGAAGAAGTACGACCCCGTCGTTCGCAAGCACGTTGACTTCCGAGAGGAGCGCTAAGAATGGCTAAGAAGTCCAAGATCGCTCGCAACGAGCAGCGCAAGGTCATCGTCGCTCGCTACAACGAGAAGCGTATCGCGCTGAAGAAGACCCTGATCGACGAGAACGCTACCCCCGAGGAGCGCGAAGCAGCACGCGTGGCACTGCAGAAGCTGCCCCGCAACGCTTCCCCCGTTCGCGTGCGTAACCGCGACCAGATCGACGGCCGCCCCCGCGGTACCTTCCAGAAGTTCGGTATCTCCCGCGTGCGTTTCCGCGAAATGGCACACCGCGGCGAGCTGCCCGGTATCACCAAGTCCAGCTGGTAAATCTGGTATTTTAGTTCCTAAACGGTTTTCCGTCGTCACCGACGGTCACTCGCTTTAGACTCAAACCTTAAGTCTCTGGAAGGGGCACCCTAATGGCTAAGAACCGTACCGAACTCGTTGCAGAGGTTGCAGAGAAGTCTGGCAAGAGCCAGGCAACCGTGAATGCAGTCCTCGACGCAGTGTTCCAGGTTTTCGAGTCTTCCGTCTCCAAGGGCGAGAAGATCACCATCCCCGGTTGGATGGCAATCGAGCGCACCGACCGTGCAGCTCGTACCGGCCGTAACCCGCAGACCGGCGAAACCATCCAGATTCCCGCCGGTCACGGCGTGAAGCTGACCGCAGGCTCCAAGCTGAAGGCAGCAGTCGCTAAGAAGAAGTAATTCTTGAGACTTTGAATCTGCTAAAGACCCCCACCGTATGGTGGGGGTCTTTTAGTATGCCCAGATGGTCTCTTGATGATGAGGATGCGGGTTGCTGGGGGAGCGGTTCAGCTAGCGAAGAGGTCCAGATGGCGGGCTGGGATGGGGACGCTGCGGGGAGCGTATGCAAGGTGGGTCTTCAAGACCTTAACCCTCAACTTGAGCTATAAAACACAGAAAGTAGCTCGGCTTCACAGGAGAAGCTATGATGCACTACAGAAAAAATAAAGAAAATTTATACATTTAAGCAGAAAGCTATACATAAGCTGAGCGAAAAACCGTGAGTATGAAACCCCGCTGGGAAAAATACTTATACATCGCCGTCCAGACATAGCTTAAACACAGCAAACTAAAGCTCAATCTTAGGCTCACACCCTATGCTGGAATCACCGGCGAAGGAAAAGCCACACACCATACAAACGGCCCCACCCCAGCCGGAAAATCAACCATACAAACCCCGGACGATTGACCCTCCGGGACGCACAAGGAGAACCACCTCATGGCACGCCACGCTCAGCGTACTTCCGCGCAGCCCACCAGCCACCGCCTCCGCACCGGCGCAGCCGCACTGTCCATCACAGCAATCGCAGCACTGGGCCTGAGCGCCTGCGGTGCACAGAACACCTCCAGCCCGGCACCCACCGCAACCGCAACCGCCAAGGCATCCTCCAGCGCTGACGCAGCAGTCAACGCAGGCAACGGCAAGGTCACCATCAAGGCAAGCGACGCAGCCTCCCCGAGCCCCACCGCAAGCAGCTCCCATGGCACCGGCACCGTCACCGAAAACGGCGTGACCGTCACCGGTGCAAACGGAACCGGCGTCACCGCAGACGCAAGCGGCAACGCAACCGTCAACGGTGCAAACGGTACCGGCGTCACCGCAGACGCTAGCGGCAACGCAACCGTCAATGGCGGCACCGCAGCTAACGGCTCGGCATCCAACAACTCCGGCTCCTCCGCACAGGTCGACGAGAAGGCAGGGGAGAGCGCCGGCTCCAAGAACAACTCGAACGGCACCTCCGGTAGCGTCACCGTAAGCACCGCCAACGGCTACACCGTGATTCAGCTCGACGCTGACGGCGGCTGGTCCTACCACACCCCCAACGGTGACATCGTTGATGTGGAAGCTGACGGCTCTTGGGAACGCGTCGGTCCGAGCGGCAATGTAGAGGTGAACGCAGACGGCTCCTGGGAGCTCGTCGGAACCTCCGGTGTTGTCGAAGTGAAGGCTGATGGCTCCTGGGAGCGGACCGGTCATGGCGACTTCCAGGTACCTGTCGTACCCGTCAAGCCCGCCGGTGCTGGCGCTGACCCCGTCAAGCCCGTCACTCCCCGCCGCTAAGAAGCTGGCTGACGAGCCGAGCGAAAACATGGGCTATCCCACTCGCTAGAATGCGGATAAACGCCCACACGCCCGGATAATCACACCCAAACTCGATAGAATTAACGCGGTTGGTTACACCGATAATCGTTATGGAATCCCACAAGGATTCTGCGCACGACGCGAATACGTCGTCAACTAGCCGCACCATACTAACAACCACAAGGAGAAACAATGGCAATCGCCCCCGCAATGAAGAAGACCACCGCGGTTCTGTCCATCGCTTTCGCAGGCGCACTGGGCCTGAGCGCATGTGGCTCCCAGTCCTCTTCCACCACCGCCACTGCATCCGCATCCGCTTCCGCTTCGGCAACTGCATCTGCAAGCGCATCGGCTAAGGCATCCTCGGCGGCAACCACCTCTGCAGCTTCCGCTTCTGCTACAGCAGATGTGAAGGTTGACAAGGACGGCAATGTCACCGTCAAGGCTAACGACGGCGAAGGCAACTCCGCAGACGTGAAGGTCGGCGCAGACGGCAAGGCTTCCGTTAACGCTAAGGACTCCGAGGGTAACTCCTCCAAGGTAGAGTCCGACGAAAAGGGCACCAAGGCTGAGTCCAAGGACTCCGAGGGCAACGCAGCATCCTCCTCCACCGTTGAGGGCGACGTTATCGTTTCCGAGGACGGCGGCTGGTCCATTCAGGGCGACGAAGGTCAGGTAGCTGTACAGGCTGACGGCTCCTGGAGCCGCCAGGACGCAAACGGCCAGGTCGCAGTCAAGGCTGACGGTTCCTGGAGCATCCAGGCTAACAGCGGCCTGCAGGCAACCGTGGACGCATCCGGTGAAGTAACCTCCATCGTTGGCGGCGAGAAGGCAGATCTGAAGGCTCCGAAGGTTCCCGCAAAGCCCGCACAGGCTAAGGTCACCCCCGTCAAGCCCGTTCAGCCCAAGAAGTAATAAGCTGACCAGTGCATAACAAACGCCCCGTGCGCATCCGAACGTGATGCGTGCGGGGCGTTTTGCGTCTTCAAGCTGCACTGAGAAGACCGGTAGAGCTGAGAAGACCCATGAAAGTAGCGGGGGATGAGAAACGGTACACTATCTCAGGGAGCTTTCAGGTCGCGGTGCTAGCATGAAGGCGTACACCGGGCATACCGGAGTACAAGTCAACCACACTACGCACTGCGCCGTTGCAGAGCGGCGCATACAGAAAAGAGAAATTCAGTGAAGAAGTCTATTGCTGTTCTGTCCCTGACCATTGCCGGTGCCCTTGGCCTCGCAGCCTGCGGCGGCAACTCCGGCACCAATTCCGGCTCCTCCGCATCGGCAAGCGCGTCTGCTTCTGCAACCGCTTCCGCAACTGCCTCGGCACCCGCAAGCACCTCCGCAGCAGCAACCAGCAAGAGCACCACCTCCGCAGCAGCTGAAACCACCAAGGCAGAAACCAAGACCACCCAGGGCACCATCAGCGCCCCCAGCGGTCTGCCCAGCGAAGCAACCGAAGCACTCAAGAAGGGCCAGGAATCCGCCGAGCAGGCAACCTCCGCAGGCTACACTGCCAGCAAGAAAGCCCTGGAGCAGCTCAAGGACGAGTCCGGCGTGAAGAAGGTTCAGACCAGCGACGGCACCGTCTACTACACCGATAAATTCGCTGCATTCGAATCCAAGGACGGTGCTATCGTCAGCATCCAGAATAACGGTGTATGGACCAGCATCGACTCCAACGGTACGACCATCGTCGTGAGCGAGGACGGCTCCTGGATCAAGACCAACCCCAAGGACAACCTCTACACCGTCGTCAAGGCAGACGGCACCGCATCCGTGCTGAACACCAAGACCTTCGAGAAGGCGACCGACGTCTCCAGCATCGAGACCCCGAAGGCCCCCGGCCGCATCGACGGCTTCAGCGGCACCGCTAAGACCCCGGTCAAGCCCACCAAGATTGGTGACCTCTCCGAGGTTGCAGGCGCCAAGTAAAAACTAGCTCCTGCCCACTGGGCAGAACAGCCCACCACACTAGGGATACCAACGCCCCGCGCGCATCTATACGTGATGCGTGCGGGGCGCTTTATATACCCACGAACCACCCGGAATATGACTTAATATGACAGGTCATTAAGGCCCCAAGTCACAAAGCTCAACTCCCAGCGAACCACCCCCACCACGCTGGCATAATGGGGACAGCAAACCAACGCGCCCACACACGGCGCACCCAACAGGAGAGAAACCATGAGCGAGAACACCACCCGCAACGTACGCGTGCGCGCCAGCGAACTCGAAGGCCGAGCCTGGCTCAACACCGGCGACAAAAACCTCACCCTGCAGGACCTTCGCGGCAAAATCGTTATTCTCGACTTCTGGACCCTCTGCTGCATCAACTGTCTACACGTCCTCGACGAACTACGCCCCCTCGAAGAAGAATTCTTCGACGTACTCGTCACCGTCGGCGTACACAGCCCCAAATTCGAACACGAAGCAGACCCCGTAGCGCTCGCCGCAGCCGTCGACCGCTACCACATCACCCACCCCGTACTCGACGACCCCGAACTGACCACCTGGCAGGCATACACCGCCCGCGCATGGCCCACCCTCGTCGTTGTCGACCCCGAAGGCTACATCGTCGCCCACCTCTCCGGCGAAGGCCATGTACAGGGCCTCACCTCCCTCGTACGCGAACTCGTCGCCGAGCACGAGGCGAAGGGCACCCTACACCGCGGCGACGGCCCCTACGTACCCCGCCCCAAGGCAGCCGGCACCTACGCCTTCCCCGGCAAAGCCATCGAACTGCCCGCCGAATTCGGCTCCGCAAACCTCTTCGGCAACCGCGAACGCACCTACCTCGTCGCAGACAGCGCACGCCACCGCATCCTGCAGGTAGCAGCCGACCTCAACACCGTCATCAACACCTACGGCGGCGGCGACGACCCCATCAACCACCCCGTCAAGGGCCACGTCGACGGCACCGGCACCGAAGCACGCTTCAACGAGCCCGCCGGCCTCGCCCTCGTACCCGAAAACCTACGCGAGAAGCTCGGCTACGACGTGCTCGTCGCCGACACCGTCAACCACCGCCTGCGCTCCCTCAACCTGAGCACCGGCGAAGTACGCACCCTCGCAGGCAACGGCGTGCAGCGCGTCATCGACGGCGATAACGCCATCACCGGCGACCCCAACCACATCCCCGCCGGCGTACCCGCCACCGAGATTGCGCTCTCCTCGCCCTGGGACGCCGTCTACTCCCGCGAAGCCGGCCAGTTCATCATCGCCATGGCAGGCACCCACCAGCTCTTCGGCTACGAACCCGTCACCGGCGCCGTCAGCATCTTCGCAGGCTCCGGCGTTGAAGGCCTCGCGGACGGCCCCGCCGCCGACGCCTGGTTCGCCCAGCCCTCCGGCATCATCGAAGCCCGCGACGGTAGCCTCTGGGTAGCATGCTCCGAAACCAGCGGCCTGCGCCACATCACCTTCACCGAAGACGGCGTACAGGTCACCTCTGCCGTCGGCAAGGGCCTGTTCGACTTCGGCTTCGTCGACGGCGACTCCGACACCGCCCGCATGCAGCACCCCCTCGGCCTGACCGAACTGCCCGACGGATCCATCGCAGTCGCCGACACCTACAACGGCGCTATCCGCCGCTGGGACCCGGTCCCCGGCACCCTCGGCACCCTCGAACGCGGCCTCGACGAACCCTCCGACCTGCTCGTCGAAGAAGTACCCGGCGAAGAACCGCGCCTCATCATCGTCGAAACCAACGCCCACCAGCTCGTACGCGCCTCCATCCCCGCCAAGGCACAGCACGTCGACGAAGGCGCCATCACCACCGCACGCCCCTCCACCAAACTCACCGGCGGCACCCTCGAATTCACCTCACGATTCACCGTGCCCACCGGCCAGAAGCTCGACACCCGCTGGGGCGACCCCACCCAGCTGAAGATCTCATCCACCCCCGAGAACTTCATCCTGGAAGGCGCCGGCACCTCCACCGGACTGACCCGCACCCTCGTACTCAACCCCGAAATCACCGAGGCAGTCCTGCACATCACCGCCCGCGCCGCCGCCTGCGACGGCACCCCCGACGGTGACATCCCCGAGCACGCAGCATGCCACCTCTACCAGCAGGACTGGGGTATTCCCGTCGTCGTGACCGGTGACGAAGCAGACGAAAGCGAACTCGTCCTGGACCTTCGCGGTATCAACTAGGGATCTATAAAAGAATCAAGGGTCAGTATTATCCTCGCTCCTACAGGGGCACCCGTCCTCGCTTCGCTTCGGACACCCTGATGTCGCTACGGATAATACTGACCCTTTTCTGCTGTGCCGCCCTGATACCGCTACGGATAGCGCCGGTTCCCTTTGTGCTTTTTAGGATTGTGGGACTCGAAAGGGCCGGGTCATCCTCGCTCCTACAGGGGCACCCGTCCTCGCTTCGCTTCGGACACCCTGATGTCGCTACGGATAGTACCGGTTCCTTGTTGTCTTCAGAATGTTTGTGGTTTCAGAGTGGCTGGTATGTGAAAGGTCCGGGTCATCCTCGCTTCGCTCGGACACCCTGATGTCGCTACGGATACCGGCCCTTTCTCAACCCTTATAAACTACGAGCCAGTATGCTCTTCGCTCCTACAGGGGAACCCGCCCTCGCTTCGCTCGGGCACCCTGATGTCGCGTTCAGAGCATACTGGCTCTTGCAGCTCAGTGGCTTTAGAAGGAGACTCGGACCGCCTTCGCATCCGCCTCCACCGACGCCTTCAACGTAAACGGAATCTCCTTCTGCACCTGCGAACGCTCACCCGTATACAAATCCAACTGAGTAAACGACACCTTCGCCGTACCCGACATCGGCTTCAACGACCACACACCCGCCGAACTCACACTCACCTGCGGATCCGCAACCTTCACCACAGACCACTTCACCTCAGAATCCACACGACCCGTAAACGCATACTCAAAAGGGCACCCACCCGGATAAAGAGTGCTCTGCTGCGTACACTTCTTCAAATGATCCTGCACCTGCTCCTTCACCGACGACAACGCATTATCACTCGGCTTCAACTCCATACGCACCGCATGATTCGCATCCTGCGCAGTCACCACCTCATTCACCTTCTGCGCCGTATAAACCGTCGAATCATACGACACCGCGTACACACCCGGATAAAACACCGGGAACGACGCCGCACCATCATCCACCGCAACCTTACGGTTATTAATCGTCGCAGCCTCCACACCCTGAATATTCACCTTCACCGACGGCAAAGACGCCTCATCAATAGCCCACTTATCAAAAAAGCCCCAATGCGTGCCCGAACGGTGCAAACGAAAATCCGTATGCTGCTGCGAACCCTCCAACGTATAAGAAGCACGCACCGTCGCATGCTCACCATCCGCGCTAGTCTCCACCACCTCATACGACACCTCACCCAACGAAGACACCGAACGCCTCAAAGCATCCCCATCCAACAAAGACGCGTCACCCTCAGGAATCTGCGCACCCAACAAACCACGCGCATACGAACCATTCCCCGTACGCAACGCATGAAAATACTCCCGCACCTGACCCGTCGGACCATACACCAGCTTATTCGTCATAACCAGCGCCGCAGCAGCCACAGAAACCGCCACCACAACACCGACCATCCACATTGCCAGAACCCGCTCCACGGGAGAAAAATTACGCATAGAACCAGAGTAACGCAGGTAGTCCGCTAGGTTTCACGCACCGCACACACTAAAGTTGTGTATATGGCAGAACGCGCTCACGAAGTCCCCGCCAAATACGGCGAAGTCAACGAACTATTCCACCCCCGCATGCGCTCCTACGGCAGGCGCATCGAAGCGGCGCTCCCCGGCACCATCGTGCTCCTCGCCGCGCTCGCCTTCATCCTCTACAAGCGACCCGCCCTGCCGTACACCCTCCTCGTACTGCTCATCGGCACCATCGCAGGCGTAAACCTCTACTCAGTCCTCAAACCCACCATCATCGTCATCACCAAAACCCACGTGCTCCGCGCACGCACCTTCGGCTGGGTCGCCGTACCCCTCGAAAACATCGACCACACCATCTACGTCGAAAAGCTCTACCCCAAAAAAGCCTACGGCCAGAAACTCAAAACCGTCGCCGGCCGCCTACGCTACCGCAGCTTCCCCGCCATGTGGGCCGTCGACAAAGATGGCAAACAGCTCATGCGTATCGACGGCCGCGTCTGGGATGGCAAAACCATGCGAGAAGTCTCCTCCAAACTCTCCGCCCAAACCACCATCTACAAGCAGATCAACGTGGTCAACATGGACAAAGAACACAAGGGACTCATCACCTTCAACGAGCTGCACCCCGGCTGGCGCTCCAGCCTCATGACCGCGCTCGCCGTCATCATCGTGGCAATCCTCTTCGCCGCATCCTTCATGCCCGAAGAACTCGCCCGCACCATCTACCTCATCCACTAGAACACCCGTTCTTCAACGGTGCTTCTTTTCGGATGCGCATCTTCAGGACGCGCAAAGGCCCGGCACCCACCCCACACGGGGTAGGCGCCGGGCCATTTGTATGCCTAGCTCAAGACACACTGCACCCCAGCTTTCGATGCGAGCCTAGCTCGCCGGGCGCGACAGCACCGCCACCAAAAACTCCGAAGACCCCTCCACAAACGGGTGCATCTGCCACGACGAATACGTGTTATCAACATTCAGACCAACCTCGCGGGCATCAGCGAGGAACTGCTCAAACGCATAATCACGGCCAGGACCCGAACCATAACCCACGACAGCGCGGCCACCAGGAGCCAGTACGCGACGGAAATTCTCAACCACCGGCTTACGAGTCGAACGAGCCAAGAAACCCATCACATTACCCGCACACACCAGCAGCTCAAAACCATTCTCCGCCGTAGCCTCACCCTCAATACCCAGTACCTCCGGCAAATCCACCAAATCGGCAGTAATCCACGTAGCATCCGGACAGACGCGGCGCGCCTCCTCAATCAGCTCAGGATCAATATCCACACCCGTCACACGGTGACCCAACGCGTGCAGCTGCTTACCCACACGACCGGGACCCGAACCCGCATCAAGAATCTTCGCGCCACGAGAAGCCATAGCGTTCAACAGACGAGACTCACCCGCCATATCATTACCCTCAGCCTCCATCGCCTTGAAACGGTCAATGTACCACTGCGAGTGATTCGGGTTGCTCTCCTTGCGGATCAGCCACAGGGACTTCTCACGCTCACCCGGAGCGTTGAAACTCATCATTGCCATAAAAACTCCTTCGATAGGGTTGAGGATGCGCCAGCCGCCACCCGGCGAGGTGACCGCGGCGTATAAGCGGTGTGTGCGCTACGTACTAGCATAGCCCCACCCGGCACCTGCCGGTAAGGGCAGTAAGAGCCGGACGGGGCCATCGGAAGCGCTACAGAGGCGCTACAGGGGCTGGACGATAGGAGCGTGTTTAGAGGTGGTCGCCCTCAACATTCGACGGACCCGCTGCAAACGCCTTACGCATCTGCTCCTGGCGCTCCTCCTCAGCCAGACGAGCCGCCTCAGCGAACTGCGCCTCAATATCGGTCAGCAACGCCTCAACCTCCTCCTTACCAGCCACCGGGCCGCCAGCAATCAGACCATCAGCACCCAAAACCACCGCCAACGGCACACCATTACCGAAATTCGCGCGCGCACCAGCATCACGGTCAATCAACGGAGTCAAACCCTCCGGCAACGTACCCGCATTACGCGAGGTCTGCAACGACTCCAGACTCGAATACACCGGATGCAACGCCACCTGCGGCAGACGCTCCTGCCACGAAGACATCGTCTTCAAAAACTTCACACAACCAGCGCAGGTCGCCGACACAAACACCAGCACACGCGCCTGATTCTTAGCCAACGCACGCAAATTCGTGTGACGACCATTCTCCAGGTACAGCGCCGCATGCGGAATCGGCATACGAACATACTGCTCCTCGCCGTTCTCGTCATACACCGGCTCCGGCAAAATCACCTCAGCCTGAGGCTCCGGCTGCGCAAGAGCATCACCGCGGCGAACAGCCTCCAACGTCACAGCAATCAGCGCCGCACCAAAAACCCAAGTCCAGCCGCTATTACCCAGACCCAGCAGAGTCGACACAACACCCGTGCCACCCTTCAACGCACTCGCATGCGCACCAGCCGCCGCCAACAGCAACGCAACATTACGGACCAGCGTATAACGGCTCACCGGCGCATTCGACTCAGAACCAAAACAATTACAACCCGCAGTACGACCCGTCGCCAGAGCGCGCGCAATCACCACTGTATAGAACAGCATCAGAATCAACGCCAAACCCGAAGCAATCACCGCAGGCAAACGCACCGGCGACAGCAGCAGGACGGCGGCCAGGGCAATCTCGAACCACGGCAAAATCAGCGACACCGCACGGGTCGGCGCGATCTTCTCCAAACCAAGATTCTGAATACCGGTCACGGTACTCTGCGGGTCCTTCGCCTTAGCAATACCGCTAATCAGCAAAGTCAACGCAACAAGTGCCGTACACAAAACAAGCGGCACAGTAGAGACGGTGAGCATAAAACTCCTAGAGTGAGTGTGTGAAAAGAGGATGCGGCAGCGGCAGTTTTTAGGCAGAACAAACCGCGCGACGTGCCGCCGTGTTATACACGATTTTACGCCCTGCACATGGGGAAACCATCTCTACAGTGCCGTGAGGCGCACCCCGTACTCGCCCGCCAGCTCCGCATACGCCTGCACAAAGCGCTGCGCTCGCGCACCCGAGGCACAGAAAACGCCCACACGCTGATCACGAACCGACTCAAACAGGCTCAACAACTCCGCGGGCACGTCGGTTGCCGGCAACAGCGACCCCTCAGCGTCGCTCAGCTGCGACAGCGGCATATGCATCGAACCCTCATGCTTCACCGACTCCTCACGCTCGGGCACCTCACGCACATCCAGCAGAACCTGCGGGACCTCATGCGCCGACAAATCCACCGGCACCACACGCGCCGGATCCGGCACCGCCCCAAACGACGTACACGTACCCGACAAAGCATCATACGTCAGCAGGGAGCCCGCTGCCGTCGGCAGACCACTCACATACTTGAGCACCTCCGTCGCCATCAGCGAGCCAACCACAGCCGTCGTCGCGCCCAACACTCCGGCAAGCGCACACGACTCCACCGTCTGCGGAATCGTCGGAAAAATATCACGCAAATGCGCGCCATCCGGCTCAAAAAGACTCACCGAACCGCCAAAACGCAAAACCGTGCCCCACACCAGCGGCAGACCCGCAACCTGCGCGGCATCCGCAATCAGATACTTCGACGCAAACGTATCTGTACAATCCACCACACAATCCGGTGCCGACGCGGCGAAAAGATCCAAAATCCAGGACGCATCCACATGCCGGATTGTCGTCTCAACCGTCAACGACGGGCACAACTCCAGAGCACGGCGCGCCGCTACCTCCGCCTTCGGCTCACCCACATCAGACACCCCAAAAAGCGGCTGACGCTGAATATTCGACAGCTCCACCGAATCAGAATCCACAATATGCAGATACCCTACGCCAGCCGCCGCCAACGCCTGCACCACCGGACAGCCCAAACCGCCAGCACCAATCACGAGCACACGCGCCGCCGCGACCGCGTCCTGATCAAAGCCGGGGAGGCGACGTTGACGGTCCGTGCGCTCGCGATCCAGACGCGCATGCTTCGGATTCACCGGGGTAGGGGAAAGGTTTACATCCACGAGACAAAACCCTCCGACGGCGACGATGCTTTCGCGTGCTCACGCACCGGAATACGGCCAGCCTCACGCGCCAACGCGCCCGCCTGCACCGCAAACTTCATCGCCTGAGCCATTGCTACCGGATCCTCAGCACGATTCACCGCCGACGCCAACAACACCGCATCACAGCCCAGCTCCATCGCCAGGGCGGCGTCCGAAGCGGTACCCACGCCGGCATCCAGAACCACCGGAACCTGCGCGCGGGACGCAATCAGCTCAATATTGTGCGGGTTCAAAATGCCCAGACCGGTACCAATCGGCGCACCCAACGGCATGACCGCGGCAACGCCCGCATCCTCCAGACGGGCGGCAGCCACCGGGTCGTCAGAGGTGTACGCGAGCACCGTGAAATCCTCAGCCACCAGCTGCTCGCAAGCGTTCAACAGCTCCACGGTGTCCGGCAGCAGGGTGTCTTCGTCGTGGATGATCTCGACCTTCACCCAGGAAGTGCCCAGTGCCTCGCGGGCGAGCATCGCGGTCATCACCGCATCGGCTGCGGTGCGGCACCCTGCGGTATTAGGTAGCGGCGCAATATTGAGCTTCTGCAGAAGCGGAAAAATGGGGGTGCCTGCGGCGTGACGGCGCATGGCAACGGTCGTCATTTCGGTGCCGGAGGCGATGAGCGCCTGCTCGAGCAGGTCCATGCTGGTTGCGCCTCCGGAACCCATGATAAGGCGGGAGTTGAAGGTGCGGTCGCCGATGGTGAGCGGTGTGAGGCTCATGGTGTTCTCCTCTGTGGGAACGTCTAGATAACGGGGTTTGCTGGTTGGTGCGGCTGGTTGGTGCGGGGCGCTACGGTGCGCCCGGTTTAGGGAACAAAAACCGAGAATATCTGTTCTTTTTTGCCGGTGGGTATTCTCCTGCGGGTATTTACCGGTGAGAATATTGCCGGTACAGGCTGGAAGATTAGCCGCCCTGAACGGCGGTGAGGGCATCCACCCTATCGCCCTCGCTCAGCGGCACATCCAGCCAGGTGGAACGCGGCACGATACTGCGGTTGAGCGCCACAGCCACGCCATTTTCGGTACCAAACTGGTCCATGACAAGGTCAAATACGGTGGGGGCGTTGGTGGTTAGCGGCTCACCGTTGTAGGTGATGATCATGCGAAATCCTTTCGTGAAGGTGCCGGGTGCACCCGGCGGGGACTGTGTTTAGTGGGTGAATCGTGCCGGGTCGCACGCCTGCATAATGGGCGGAATCTCAGCCCCGCAGGCGACCTCCGCGCCGACCTTGCCTGCGAGCGCGGCAAGCAGAATACCGTGACGGAAGTAGCCCGTGGACACAAGCTGGCGGGTGCCGTCAGTACGGGTGCGGTGCCCAAAGATGGGCAGGTCGTCCGGGGTGCCGGGGCGGGCGCCGACGTTCGCCTCCAGAAGCTCGCACTCTTCAACCGCGGGCACGAGCCGGATCGCGTCACGTAGCAGCTGGTGTACGCCGTCAATGGCGGGCAGCGTGCGGTGGTCTTCGCGGCTGGTTGCGCCGATGCATAGCTCCCCGTCAGGGCGGGGGATGAGGTAGACGGGGCGGGAGTTCACGTAGCCGCGCACCACATGTTTGAGGATGGGCCGCGGGGCGCGCAGACGCAGAATATCCCCGTAGACGGGGCGTAGCGGGTAGTCCCCGTGCAGTGTTGCCCCTAGTCCAGCGCAGATAATGTCGCCCGCGTCCGGGTCGGTGACCCGTTCGGCGCTGAAGGTGACGCCGCGGCGGGTGAGGGCGTCTTTGAGGGCGCGCCTCATGAGCCGCGGGTGTAGCTGATGGTCACTGGGGATGCTCACGGCGCCGGCGATACGCGGCGCCAGGAGCGGTTCGAGGGCGCGTGCCTGCGTGGGGGTGACGGGGTCTGCGGGGCGGTTCATGTCCCGGTAGTAGGCGCGGGTGCGTTGCAGGTGCTCGGCGTCGGCGCGGTCGGCTGCGATGATGAGCGTGCCGGTGGTGTCGTAGCCGGTAGGCAGGTCGGTGGCGCGGCTGAGCCTCTCCATGAGGGAGGGGTAGGCGTCGGCGCTAGCGGTCATGAGCGGGAAGAGCGCGTCCTGCTGGAATTGCACTTCTGCGATGGGCGCGAGCATGCCGCCGGCGTAGTGGCTGGCGGCGGGGTAGAGCGCCGTGCCGTCGTCGGCGGTGCCGTAGTCGCTGGTTTCGGCGTCGATGAGGTGCACGCTTTCGCCGTGTTCGGTGAGTTCAAACGCGGTGGTGAGGCCAATGATTCCGCCGCCAATGATGGTGATGGTCATGGCTATGCCTGCAGCGCGGGGTTATCGACGAAGGCGCGGACCATGGCGATTCCGGCAACTCCGGTGGTGCGGATGGCGGGGCAGTCTTCGGGGGTGATGTCGCCGATAGCTACGGTCGGTACGGCGGACAGTTCAGCAAGTTCGCGGAGCCCATCAATGCCGAGGGGCGGGCGGTTGGACTGCTTGGTGGGGCTGGGGCGGAACGGCCCGGTACCAACGTAATCGATCAGATGCGCGATCTTGTTGGACTCTTCGACGAGCTGCCGGGTGCCGGTGGTCAGACCGATGATCGCGTCGGCGCCGAGGAGGGCGCGGGCGTCGGCTACGGGCAGGTCGTCTTGACCGATGTGCACGCCATCAACGCGCACGCCGCGGGCACGCAACGCGAGGGCGACATCAACACGGTCGTCGATGAGGAGGGTCTGGTGCGGCTGGATGATGCCGGCGATAGCTTCGGTGAGCTGGTAGAGCTCGCGCGCGCTGA
Organism: Rothia sp. HMSC072B04; assembly: GCF_001813725.1. Classification (NCBI taxonomy): domain Bacteria; kingdom Bacillati; phylum Actinomycetota; class Actinomycetes; order Micrococcales; family Micrococcaceae; genus Rothia; species Rothia sp. HMSC072B04. The sequence goes on from NZ_KV813802.1 coordinate 22,931, forward strand.
TGGGTTTGGACCTGACTTGGATGCAGGTGGCGTGTTTGGCTGCCCGGACGGTTTCGAGGGGGTTGTCGCCTGTGACGAGGTAGAGGTTCAGGTCGAGGGGGCGTGCGGGGGTGGTGTAGGGGTGCGTTTCGCGGGTCATGCGGGTCTACGATTCCTCGTCGAGTAGATGTTTTTTAGAAATTCTCTCATTGAATTTCTGTGGTTAGGTTAGCACAACTGTGTGGTGAGTTGAACATCCTTCAAGCGTTTTGAGGTGTGTGTGCTTGGCTCGCTATACACTTCCTTCGCTCCTACAGGGGCACCCGCCCTCGCAGAGCTCGAGCACCCTGATGTCGCTTCAGGAAGGTATAGCTGTGCTGCGCGCTCGTATGGGGCTACAACAAGCCCTGTCTCGATGAGCCCTCGGGAAGGCGCCCTGACCTCCCATACGGAGTCACCGCAATGCCCTGAACCCAACATTCATTCCCGGCGAGCTGCCTGCGGTACCTAACCCCAGTATTCCCCCTCCCCGCCTCCGCGCACACTCTTCCCAAGCCGAGCGCCCGTGGTTCGTTCCACACCGCGCATCCGCACCCACTACTCCACCTGCCCGGAGAAGGGGAGAGAGTTAGTAGGGGAGAGGCCGGTATGTTCCGTCGCGACATCAGGGTGTCCGACGCGAAGCGAGGACGGGTTCCCTGCAGGAGCAAAGAACATACCGCCTCGACCCGTCCAACCCAAGCCGCATCCTAAACTCTCAGCCCAACCACCGCATCCAACCTAAAAAATAAAGCCCCGCGACGAAGTCCGGGGCTTGTGGAGCGGCTGACGGGAATCGAACCCGCGTATCAGGCTTGGGAAGCGTGCGCTCTACCATTGAGCTACAGCCGCATCTTTTTCAGTGTATCGCGCCTGCTTGTCGGGAGTGAAATGTGTTGCGGTTGTTTGTGCGCGGGGTGGCGGGGTTGAAATGTGATGTAGGCCTGTGTGCTGGGGCTGGTGGATGCCTGCACGTGGGTGGTGTTTGCCAGGTATCCTTTAAGCGTGCTTATTTCAGATCGCGATATTCGTCAAGAGATTGCTGATGGGCGCATCGTTCTTGATCCGTTCGATGAGTCGATGATTCAGCCTGCAAGTGTGGACGTGAGGATTGATCGTTTCTTCCGTCTGTTCGATAACCATAAGTACCCGCATATTGATCCTGCTCAGCCGCAGGAGGATTTGACGCGCCTGGTGGAGGTGGCTCCTGATGAGCCGTTTATTCTGCATCCGGGTGAGTTTGTGTTGGGTTCTACGTATGAGAAGGTGACCCTGCCTGATGATGTGGCTGCCCGTTTGGAGGGTAAGTCGTCGTTGGGTCGTCTGGGTCTTCTGACTCACTCTACGGCTGGTTTTATTGATCCTGGTTTTTCGGGGCATGTGACGCTTGAGTTGTCGAATATGGCGACTTTGCCGATTATGTTGTGGCCGGGTTCTAAGGTTGGTCAGTTGTGTTTCTTCCGTTTGAGTAGCCCGACTGAGCATCCGTATGGTTCTGGTGCGTATGGTAACCGTTACCAGGGTCAGCGTGGCCCGACTGCTTCGCGTAGTTATTTGAATTTTCATCAGACGATGATTCCTGCGGATGGTTCTGTGGAGTCTTAGTCTTTCCCGCTTTGGGGTGCGGGCGTGCAGGCTGTGTGTTTGTGCGCCCGCGTTGGGCGGTTTTCGCCTGTTGTGCTCGTGCGTTCACTCGCGTGCGGGTTTTTATCTCTCACTCTCTAAGGATTTTTGATGAATCTGAAGCCTGTTGTTCTGCGTGTTGCTGGCGCGGAAGTTTCTTTGTATCTGATTGATATGTCGGACTCTTTTGTGGAGCGTTTTAAGAAGGCGTGGGAGCCTCTTGCTCCGGAGTTTTTTGATACTCCTGATGAGGCGTATGCTTCGTTGTCTCGTTTTGATCAGGTGATGCTGGTTCATGCGCCGACTGATGAGTCGGTGATGGATTTGGCGAATCCGTTGATGGGTTCGTTTGATAAGGTTTCGACGCTGCGTGTGGCTGATGATGATTCGGGTATGCAGGATCTGACGAGCCGTATTACGTTGGCGATGATTGAGCAGCTGGTTGGTCGCGGTGTGATGCTGCATGCGGCTGTTATTGGTGACCCTGAGTCGAAGCGCGCTGTGGCGCTGGTGGGTGTTTCTGGTAGCGGTAAGACGACTGCGTCGCGTTTCTTGGGTTCGAAGTTTGCGTACCTGACTGATGAGACTGCGATTATTTCGGATGAGGGCGTTGTGTCGCCGTATCCGAAGCCGTTGTCTGTGATTGTTGACCCGAATGCGCCGAAGGATCAGCAGAACCCGGTGGATTTGGGCCTGAACGTGGTTGATCGTGATGACCTCAGCTATGAGCTGTCGCGTATTGTGTTCATTTCTCGTGATGAGTCGGCTTCGGAGCCGTATTTTGAGCGTGTTCCGCTGCACGAGGCTCTGGTGTTCTTGAGTGAGCAGAGCTCGGGTCTGGCGCGTCACCCTGAGGGTGTTGTGTCGCTGGCTAAGCTGGTGGAGCGTTGCGGTGGCGTGTGGCGCCTGGTGTACTCGGAGATTGAGGATACTCTGCCGCTGGTTCAGGATCTGCTGAATGGTGATGAGCTGCCGAACGCTGATGAGGTTGAGAAGCTGGAGAAGTACACGGCTGAGGATCACCTGCCGGGTGTGTTCTTGAACGGTACGATTGCGGTTTCTCGTATGCCGGGTACTTCGGGTGTGCGTGTGGGTGAGGACGGCCCGTTCTTGCTGCTGTGTGACACTGAGCTGAATGAGCTGTCTGATTTTGCGGCTGAGTGCTGGCTGCAGGCTGAGGGCGACATTTCGTACGATGACTTGTTTGCGCGTTTGGCTGAGATTTTTGAGGGTCTGCCTGCGGAGGCGTATGACGAGAATCTGAGCGCTTTGGCGGCTGGTTCGATGCTGTGGGTTCGCGTGATTGATGATCCGCTGATTGATGATGCGACCTGGGCTCAGCTGACTAGCGATGAGGTTTTGGATGAGGAGGAGCAGCAGATTGCGCTGGATTCCTCTGAGGACGCTGCCTCTGACGATGAAGATGACGTGGTGGAGGACTAGCCACTGCGGTTCTCTGGTATAGCTCTCTGGCGCGGCTTACTGAGCTCCGCTTGATAAGCACTGCTTAAGCACAAAGGAGGGGCGGGTAGAAGATCATTCTTCTACCCGCCCCTCCCTTTGCGTTTACGGGTTTGCGCGGGGGTTCGCAAGGGCGGTTTGCAGGACGCTTAGCCCCGCATGCTTTACTGGGTTGCCTTACTGGGCAGCCTTGTCGCGGCGCTTCTGCTCGCGGCGAGCCGCACGCACACGCAACGGACCGGGTGCCTTCACCGGCAGCAGCAGAAGCAGACCCGCCACCACAACGATCAAAATACCGAGCACACCCCAAATCTGCGCGCCCATGATGCTCACGCACAGGCCGAACAGCATCGGCGCCAGGAAGCTGGTCGCACGGCCGGTGGTCGAGTACAGGCCGAACAGCTCACCCTCAGTACCGGGATCTGCCAGGCGAGCCAGGAAGGTGCGGGACGCCGACTGTGCCGGGCCCACGAACAGGCACAGCAGCAGGGCGCATACCCAGAACACGCCCGGTTCGGGGAAGAACATCAGCGGGGTAGCCGCCAAAATAATGCCGACCAGCGAGATAACAATAATCGCCTTCGGGCCCAGGTAGTCATCCAGGTAGCCGCCCAGAATCGCGCCAACCGCCGCGACGGCGCTACCGGCAATACCGAACAGAATCACCTCGGAGGTGCTGAAACCGAACGTGCCCGCCGCGAGAATACCGCCGAACGTAAAAATACCGGACAGACCATCACGGAACACCGCCGAAGCAATCAGGAACCACAGGGTCTGCGGGGACGTCATCTTCAGCCGCTTAATGGTGCGCCACAGCGCCTTGTAGGAGGCGAGCAGACCGCCCTGACGAGCCGGGGAGAGACGCTCCATACCGAGCTCCAGGAAACGCAGCTCGCGGGTGGGCAGCACCTCCGGCAGGAAGCGCTCGCGGGTGCGCATACGCACCAGCAGAGGCACGCAGAAGATGAGGCACCAGGCGGCGGCGAATAGCGCGACCGCACGGATATTCAGGGCGTTATCGGTGGTCAGGCCGAGCACTTCGGGGGTAAGCACAAAACCCCACAGCACCACAGCCAGCGCCAGGATGCCGCCAATGTAGCCGGCAGCCCATCCGGCACCCGAAATCTTACCGATATTCTCCGGGTGGGAGATACGCGGCAGCACGGCGTTATAGTTCACGTACGCGAACTCGCTGAACACGCTCGCCGCAGAAATCAGGGTGACACCCAGCCACAGGTACTGCGGGGTGGGGGCCACGAAGAAGCACGCCGCCATCGAACCGACTAGCAGTAGCGTGTTCACGCCGAGCCAGAAGATACCGCGGCCGGACTTGTCGTTACGCTGACCGGTCACCGGCGCCAGGATAGCAATCAGGAAACCGGCGATAGTCAGACCCAAAGACAGCGCCGAGGAGGTCTCTTCGGGAGTGCCGAAATAGCTACTGGTCAGGTACACGGTGAAGATGAAGGTCATCATAATCGAGTCGAAGCTCGAGGAACCAACATCCCACATGACCCAGGAGGCGACCGAACGGCGGCTATTCGCGTGGTCAACGACCCTACGCGGAGCCTTCGTCTTACGGCGGGGAGAAGAAATAGTCATAGTTGTGCTTTCGGATGCCGAGGTGGCGCTTCAGCGTAGCGGCGGCATGAAACCGGCTGAAGTAGAGCGGGCGTGCTGAAGATGGAACACCAGGCGGTACGTACCGAGCGAAGATACGTACCGCCTAGTTCATGAACTTTCGCGCGGAAGGCACAAAGTTTTAGTTGAAGAAACGACGCTGCAGGCGAGCAATACCGAAGCTCACCACAGCACCCACGACGGAGGTCAGAACGGTCCAGAGGATGACCTGACGCAGGGTATCTTCAGACTCGTGGGAAATGGTGGGAGGCTGGTTACCGGTAGCCTTGGTCCAGGCTGCGCCCAGGCCCTTACCAACCAGGGCAGCAGCGCCCATGTTGATACCCGCAATAGCAAGCTTAGCAACGGGGTTCATATGTATCTCCTTAGCTGTATACGATGCGGCGTCCTGCCCGTGAACCCCTTCGGGGTTGGGTGAGAAAAGAGCGCCACTCCCTAGCGTATAGGGTTTAAGGCGTTCGTGCCGCCTTGGAGCCTCTCCGTCCCAAAATTGTACACCGTGCAATTCTGTAATGTGGGCAGAAGAACGAAACAAAAAGCGGCAAATTGGCGCGAACAGCCAGACACGCCTACAATCGAACCTGGACTTCCGCCCGCACCAAAACGGTACGGACAAGGAAGCCCACAACGACAGGGGAGCGCCACCGAGGCGCTGAGAGTGCTAAGCAGACCCTCGAACCTGATCCGGTTAGTACCGGCGTAGGGAGTCGAATTTCTTCTCAATGCCCTCGTCCATTCAGAGGGCGAGGACATTCCCCTTCCAACGAAGGAAGGACCACCAATGTCGCAGAACGTAACCCCCGCCTCCAAGGCATCTAGCCAGGCAGAATCGAAGAAGCCGAACCTGCGCTGGCGAGTCAACGAAATCGTTATCGCCGCAGTTATCGCAGTAGCCTGCGCCGTCATCTTCTGGATCTGGGACATCGCAGTCGGCCCCGCCGCCAAAACTGCACTCGTAGCAGCACCCGAATTCCGCCCCATCGTCGCCGGCGCATGGCTGCTTGGCGGCACCCTCAGCGGCCTGCTCATCCGCAAGCCCGGTGCGGCACTCTTCGGTGAAATCGTCGCAGCATTCATCTCCGTGCTCTTCACCGGCGGCGCGTGGAGTGGTGAAATCCTGATTGCCGGCTTCTTCCAGGGCGTTGGCGCTGAAATCGCCTTCGCAATCTTCCGCTACCGTCGCTGGGACGCATTCGTAGCAGTCTTCGCCGGTGCGCTCAGCGGCCTGTTCATGGGTGTTAACGAAATCTTCATCTACTACCCCGACATGGAACCGGTCAAGGCAATCATCTACGTAGCGTGCGCCGTCATCTCCGGCGCAGTGATCGCAGGCTTCCTCGCATGGATTCTCGTGCAGAACCTCGCCAAGACCGGTGTGCTCTCCTCGCTGGCATCCGGCAAGACCCGCCGCTAACCACCAGCAACTATCCACCGGCTAGTCACTCACCACGAGTCACCACTCGGCACACTACAGCAGCCACACAAAAGGCTAAGGAACCATCATGGAAGCAACACCGCGCGGGGCGCGCATCGAGCTCAACAACTTCAGCTGGCACCACCCCGGACGCCCAGAACCCGTCATCAGCGGACTCAACCTCACCATCAACCCCGGTGAAAAAGTCCTGCTACTGGGCACCTCCGGCGCCGGCAAATCGACGCTCCTGCACGCCATCGCCGGTGTGCTCCACGATGACGACGGCGAATCCGCCGGCGGCACCATCACCATCAACGGGCAAGCACCCGCCGAAGCACGTGGCACCGCGGGCATGATGCAGCAGGACCCCGAATCCTCCATCGTCATGGCAACCGTCGGCAACGACGTCGCCTTCGGCCCCGAAAACCTGCGCGTACCCCGCGAAGAAATCTGGCGCCGCGTCACCGAAGCCCTCACCGCCGTAGGGCTCAACGACCTTGCCCTCGACCACCCCAGCAGCGCGCTGTCCGGCGGACAGAAGCAGCGCCTCGGCCTGGCGGGTATCCTCTCGATGCACCCCGGCGCCATGATCCTCGACGAACCCACCGCCAACCTCGACCCCTCCGGTGTGCAGGAGGTGCGCGACAGTATTCTTGCCGCCGCGGAGGCCACCGGCGCGACCCTGCTCGTCGTGGAACACCGCGTGAGCATCTGGGCGCCGCACATGGACCGCATTATCGTACTCGGCGAAGGCGGCACCATCACCCACGACGGCGCACCCGACACCGTGCTCACCGAAGCCCGTCGGGATCTCATCGACGCCGGCGTGTGGGTGCCCAACTACGTGCCGCGTGCGCCGCAGAGCGACAGCGATAGCAAGTACGGCGAGGCGCTACTGCGCGCCGAAAACCTCAGCATCACCCGCGCACAACCCACCCCCAAACAACGACGCGCCCGCCGCCGCACCATCAAACGCCTCGGCGACACCCCCGCACCCGCACCCATCGACCTGCCCGTACTGCGCGGCGGCATCAACCTCACCCTGCGCGCCGGCGAACACCTCAGCGTGCTCGGCCCCAACGGCGCCGGCAAATCAACCCTCGCGCTCACCCTCGCAGGGCTACTCACCGCCCCCGACGGCACCCTCGCCGCCACCGACACGCTCCGTAATTACGACGGTAACCACGGCGGCAACCACGGCGGCGAGCGCGCCCACTGGGACGTACCCACCTGGACCCCCGCCCAAATGCTCAGCCGCATCGGCTACGTCTTCCAAGAACCCGAATACCAATTCATCCGCGGAACCGTACGCGAAGAACTCGAACTCGGCCCCCGCCGACTCGCCGCACTCACCCGCAACCCCCTCAACGAAGACGACCTCACCGCCCGCACCAACGAACTCGCAACCCGCCTACGCCTCACCCACCTACTCGACGCCAACCCCTTCACCCTCTCCGGCGGCGAAAAACGACGACTCTCGGTCGCCTCCGCGCTCGCCACCGCACCGAGAATACTCATTCTCGATGAGCCCACCTTCGGGCAGGATGCCCGCACCTGGGCCGAACTCGTCGACCTCATCCGCGAACTCCTCGCAGGCGGTACCGCCATCATCTCCATCACCCACGACGAAGACTACACCGCCGCACTCGGCGGCAACCACATCACCCTCGAAGCGCTCGAAGCCTCCGAACCCCAGGCAACCAACGGAAAGGAGAACGCATGAACACCGACTTCTTCGGCACCATCGACCGAACCAGCTACTTCAGCAACCTCAACGCCGGCGTAAAACTCATCGTCTCCTTCACCCTCATCATCGCCGCACTCATCGTGCGCGACCCCCTCACCTCCGGAATCCTCTTCGCCCTCGAACTGCTCGGATTCATCCTCGTCGGATTCCGACCCGTCAACGTCCTCACCCGCTTCTGGCCCATCCTCATCGCCGTCATCACCACCGGCTGGTCCGTCGCCATGCTCAGCGCCAAAACCGGCACCACCATCCTCGACCTCGGCTTCAACAGCATCACCACCGACTCCGCCGCCGTCGGCGCAGCCATGATGATCCGCTCCCTCGCCATGGTCCTACCCACCCTCGCGTTCGTACTCACCACCGACCCGACCGACCTCGGCGACTCCCTCGCACAAACCTTCAAACTGCCCTCCCGGTTCGTGCTCGCCACCGTCGCCGCACTCCGCCTGGTCGGCATCCTCTTCGCCGAATGGAACGCTCTCGGCCAAGCACGACGCGCCCGCGGACTCGGCGCAGGCCAATCCCTCGCTGGACGTGCCCAAACCTTCGGCGGGCAAAGCTTCGCCCTGCTGGTGCAGGCTATCCGCCGCGGCTCCCGCCTCGCCATTACCATGGAGGCGCGCGGCTTCGGCGCAGGCGAACGCACCTGGGCTCGTGTGCCTAGCTACTCGCCCCGTGACGTGCACGTGAGCATTGCCGCCGCCGTCATTATTGCTGTTGCGTACGGCGCATCTATTGCGGCGGGTACGATCCAGTTCCTCTGGGGCTAGTTTGCTCTGCTCTGGACGTGGTTAGGGAGGCGCCCGCACCCTTCCTTCGCTCCTACAGGGGCACCCTCCCTCGCAGAGCTCGGGCACCCTGATGTCGCTTCAGGAAGGTACACACACCTCCTGCCTACAGTTCGGCTGCGAACGTACAATAAGACTATGTCTAGTACCGTAATTCTTCTGAACGAGCAGAACCCGCAGGGCATCTTCGTTGACCCGTCCGTGCCCCTCATCAGCGTTGATGATCAGGGCTTCACCCGCGGCGACGGCGTCTTCGAGACCATGCTGTCCGTCAACCGCCGCGTGCGTAAGCTCGGCATGCACCTATCCCGCCTCGAGTCGTCGGCGCGCATGCTGGATCTGCCCGACCCGGAACCCGAGATTCTGCGTTCGGCGGTGGAGCGCCTCATGCGTGAGGCGACCGCCGGTGCCGAGACTGCGCTGGGCGAAGAGCACATCGTGAAGATCATTATTTCGCGCGGCCCCACCCAGGCGGTGACCTCCATGCAGCCGGGCCCGTACACGCTGATTATGGCGTCGCCGGTGCCCGCCTCCATCGTGAAGCGCCGCACCGAGGGCGTGAAGGCGATGCTGCTGCCGCGCGGCCACGAGCCGATGGACAACAGCGCCTACCCGTGGCTTCTGGCGGGTGCGAAGACCCTCTCCTACGCGGTGAACATGGCGGTCCTGCGGTACGTTCAGGAGCGCGGCGCGGATGACGCAATCTTCATCACTGACGAGCGTCGCGTGCTGGAGGGTGCCACCTCTTCGGTGCTGGTTGCCAAGATTGAGGACGGCAAGAAGGTGCTGTATACGCCCGAGCCGAGCCACGGCATCCTTCCCGGCACCACGCAGGGCGCTGTGTTCGAGGCGGCACGCCAGGCCGGCTGGGAGCTGGGCTTCGGTCCGCTCTACCCGCAGGATTTGTTTGAGTCGGACGGCGTGTGGTTGGCGTCGTCGGTGCGTCTGATTGCGCCGGTGACTCACCTGAACGGCACGGCGCTGGCGCATGACCCGGAGCTGACCGCGACGCTGTTGAACTACCTGGCGCAGCAGAGCTAAACGCGTACAAAAAGGGACGGTATTATCCGAGCGAGGATAATACCGTCCCTTTGTGCTGTCTACGGTCAAGGGCAGGAGGTGCGTGTATCTTCCTGACGCGACATCAGGGTGCCCGAAGCGAAGCGAG
>NZ_KV813802.1:32890-223033 GCF_001813725.1 Rothia sp. HMSC072B04
GGGCGGGTGCCCCTGTAGGAGCGAAGGAAGAGTACAAGCGCCTCCCTAACTGCTACAGCAAATACAGCAAAGCCCCGGATGCGCAACCCTCAGCAGGTTGCCCATCCGGGGCTTTAGCTACACAAAAAACAACAACAGGCTAGTGGCCCGCCGGAGCACCCTGACCTTCACCAGCACTGTGGCTCTCACCGTCAGCCGAGTAGTCCGAATCCTTACGCGGCGTAGTCCACAGCACCAGCGCCGTCAGGACCGCGAAACCAAAAATGGAGAAGCCCATCGGCAGGTACTCATGCTCACCGGCAAACGACACCAGCGGCGCCGCCAACGCACCCAGCATCGCCTGAACCGTACCCATCACCGCCGAAGCACTACCCGCCATGTGGCGCGCCTCGTTCAACGCCAACGCCGAAGCATTACCAAAAATCAGGCCGCACGAGCTGGTCAGCAGGAACAGCAGAACCAGCGTCGGCACCAGCGAAATACCGACAAGGAAGCTAACCAACAGCAGCGAAGACACCACCAGCAGGCTCACCACGCCAACATTCACAATGCGGCGCTGCGCCACACGACCAACCAGCTTCGTCGCAATCGCGCTGAACAGCACAATACCAATCGAGTTCACACCGAACACGATCGTGAACTCAGTCTCGGACAAGCCCAGAATCTTCTGCAACACAAACGTCGAACCGGAAATATACGAGAACAGCGCACCAAACGCGAAGCACATCGTCAGCATGAAACCCAGATAGCGGCGAATCTTGAAGACCTTCGGTAGCTCCGAGTACACGCTCAGGGCGGTACCCTGGTAGCGTTCCTCCACCGGCAGGGTCTCCTTAATCACGAAGATCACGCCGAGCATCATAATCGCGGTAACCACGCCCAGCACATGGAAAATATCGCGCCAGCTACCCCACGACAGCACCCAGCCACCAAACAGCGGCGCAAGCACCGGCGCGAAGCCGTTAATCATCATCATGACGCCCGTGAGCTTAGCGGTCGCCAGGCCCTCAGTCGTATCAGCCACGATAGAACGCGCCAGCACCGCACCAATCGAACCGGTGAAGCCCATCATGAAACGCGCAAAAATCAGCAGCTCAATATTTGGCGCGAAACCACACGCCACCGTCGCAATAAAGCAGATGACCGCACCGATCAGCAGCGGCTTGCGGCGGCCCGTCTTATCCGACAGGGGACCCACGACCAGCTGGCCGAGCGCCATACCCACCATGAACCCGCTCAACGTCAGGGATGCGTTCGTGCTGGTGGTGTTCAGGTTCTCAGCGACTGCGGGCAGCGCCGCCAGGTACATGTCCGTGGCGAGCGGCGCGATAGCGGTCAGCAGCGCCAGAACAACAATGAAAAGGGGCGATAGCCCGAAAGAGGTCTTAATCGACTTCGAAGACATTAGCCTTAGTTTTTCTTTCTGCGTGATGCGCGTGCAACGGCGCCTGCGGCTCTACACAACGTGGATGCGGCGGTACCGCCCCTGGGAATGAGCTTGCGCAGGCTAGAAGCACAACTTTTCTACGGTAGCAGAATTGGGTGTGGCTTCGTAAGTTAAATGTTTGACCTTTTTTCGGTGCGGGAGTGAAGAGGGTACGCAGAAGGAGCGGTGTTATCCACGCTCCTACAGGGGCACCCGTCCTCGCTTCGCTTCGGACACCCTGATGTCGCTTACGGATAACACCGCCCCTTGAGCGGTTTGTTTTAGCCTGCCGCTCAGCCCCCGGTGCTGAAGAAATATTTGAGAAATATTCTTGAGAAGCATTGCGAGGCCCAACGGCATAACTTACGTTGGTCATACCACGCGATACGACCGGAGGGACACCTCAGATGCGCAATCACTATTACAAATATTTGCTATGCATCCTGCTGCTCATAGCTTGTGTCTTGCTCGTAATCCTCGCTGTGCTTTCTAACAACAACCCGGGTAGCGAAAAAGACGGCACTGCCTCCACGCACGCGCCGAGCAATACCTCAACCTACTGGGATAAAGACCGCATGGAATCCGCTAGCCCGGCTCCCATGCCCGAGTAAAACAGCGCCTGAATAAAACTGCCTCTAAATAGCGTAGGGCCCAATGCTTCCAGATACACAAAGCATTGGGCCCTACTGTATTGTAGGCGGCTGCTACTGCGCCGCGCTGTCGTAGATGAAGTCCACGGTCGCGTAGTCCTCCGGGATCTCGGCGAGCAGCGCCTCCTCCTGCTTCGTCCAGCGTTCCCAGTGCGGGCGGAACGTGTCACCGTCACGAGCCATAGCGCGTTCGTGGCGCACCTCGTCCGGGGCGGTGGCGAGGATACGCACCTCGCAGGCGCCCGCAATCGCGCCGACACCCTCACAGATGATGACCTGCGTAGCCGCCGGGTCGACGGTGCGCACCTCACCGGGGGCGCCCGCCTCCCAATCCCACGGGGTGTAGGTTCCGGCAATACCTTCGGTCAGTTGCACGGATAGCGCGTCCCACGCCTCCACGCCGTCGAAGAGGCCGTCCCAGCCGGGGTAGAAGTCGTCCAGGTGCAGCACGTGCACGCTGTGCCCGGCGGCGGTGAGCTTCTGCTCAAGCTGCGCGGCGAGGCTGGTTTTGCCGGTGCCGCTACGGCCATCAATGCCGATAATCAGCGGAATCTGCGCAAAGTCGGCGAGGAACTGGGCACGGAATTCGGTGAATTCGGCGGTGTCCATGTCAAAGTCGTTGCCGATGCCGTGCTCCAGGCGCAGCATGTCTTTGCAGAGCTCCAGGATTTCGGTGGTGCCGGTGACGCGGCGGTTCTGGTTCAGGGGAATACGCTGACTCACTGCGCGTCGCCTTCCTGCTTGAGGTGGTTGATGAGGCCGCGTGCGGCAGCGTCAATGAGGCCGGTGGTGTACACGAAGTCGCGTTCGCTACCGTACCAGGGGTCGTAGATGCCGAGCTGGTCCAGGTGGGTGGTGGTGACCTTCGGGTCGAAGCTGCGCATCATACGGATCTTGGCCTTGTCCTCGTCGTTGCGGGCGAGGGCTTTGAGGCGCAGGTAGTGTGGTGCGTCCATGGCGAGGACGAGGTCGTTGCGGTCGAAGTCCTCGACGGTGAAGACGCTGGCGCGGTGCGCGGACGGGTCGATACCGCGGGTGGTGAGCTGCGCGGCGGCGCGCGGGTCGATGCGGTTGCCTTCTTCTTCGTTGCTGATGCCGCTGGAGGTGACGGTGACGGGCACGCCGGCTTCTTGGGCGTGCTGGCGGATGAGGTATTCGCCGACGGGGGAGCGGCAGATGTTGCCGGTGCAGACAGTCATGATTCGGTACATGGTTCTAGTGTATCGGTGGGGTAGAGGGTGTGGCACAGCCCCGCTGCATCAGAGGATACAGACGGGGCTGTGCTGGTGGGCTACTCCTGGTGATGGGGAGAGCGGCGAATTCTACAGCACGTGACACTCATATGGCTGTACTCCTGGGTTTGTTCATCCCATGAACCTGGGTCAAAAACTACGGTCCCGAAGGGGATGCTGAAGGTTTTATCCCCGAGCGTTGCACTACCAAGTTCAATAGGCTGGCTTCCGGAACGAACAGCGAAGTTGCTCTCTGTCCAATTGACTTGGTCAGAGAATCGGGCAGAGTCAGAACCCTCTGCAAATGTGGGTGCATACTTTTCGAAGTAGGAGCCCCCGAAGGTCAACCCTCCGGTGAAGGTTGCCTCCTGGAAGTGTATGTCTCCGCTGAAAGTTGTACATTCAAAGTGTGTACCTCGGTTGAAGGTCGCGAGTGCAAAGTATGCATTTCTGGTGAATGTTGCGCACGTAAAATATGCATTTCTGGTGAATGTTGCGCGCGTAAAATCTGCGGTTCTGCTGAAGGTTGCGTTCCGGAAACGTGCCTCTCCAGTGAAGGTTGCCGTCCAGAAGTTCGCGTCTCCGCTGAAATCCGTGTTCAAGAAGTCTGCGAATCTGTTGAAGGTCGCGTCTGAGAAATCTGCGGTTCTGCTGAAGGCTACGTCTACGAAGTATGCATATTCGTTGAAGGTCGTATATCTAAAATCTGTGTTTCCTGTAAAGATTGCGCCCGTGAAGTCTGCGTCTCCGGTGAACTTTGCGAATATGAAGTTCGTGTTTCCGTAGAATCGGGCAGAGCTGAATTGACCTTGTTCAATGGTGAGATTGTTCAGGGGATAGAAAATGGGTGCTCGGCTAAAATCGAACTTGAAGCCGCTCCATGCGCCGGATTTAACAGTTACCTTCTTGCTCTCGTCCACACTGACAGCGCTGCTACGTTTGCTCATCTCAACGAAGATAGTGCGACGTACGTCCTGTTCTTCGTGGAACTTTGCATAGTCTGCGGTGATGTCTTTAGGTTTTTCGTATTCACCAGAATCTTCGAAACGTTTAAGCAGGACCTGGAGCCGTGAAGATTCTTCTTCGCTGAGCTTCTCCGAATCTGTTTTCTGGAGCTTTTCTAGTTCCTTGCGGGTTTCGTATTCTTCAATTTCCTCTGCCAAGGGGAAGGGCGAACGAATGTAAGAGCAGAGGTTATTGATAATAACCTGCCCTTCTTTTTGTTGTTCTTTTTGTTCGAGGGTTTCATCAGCAAGCCACTCATCGACCAAGCCAACAAGGGTATAGATACCGCCCAGACGGACAGCTGCTTTCTCGTTGGCTAGTTGCTCTATGGCTTTGGCATAGCGGCTACGCCGTTCAGCGTGTACCTGGCGAATATGGTCACGTTCACTCTTGATGGCATCTTGTTCACGTTTTGCAGCCTCGTTCTTTGCATCCTGTTCATTCTTTTGAATATCAGCCTCGACCTTGCGACGGTCGACCTGGTTCTTCCAGCTGGTCTGCAAAAGAGTCAAGATGGCGATGATGCCACCAGTTATGTAGAGAATGTGTAGACGAAGATCCGCAATTGCTTTGCTTTCAGGGTACTTATTATCAGTGTCGCTAGCCGGGATAAGCAGACTTAAGAAACCCATAACGGGGCCCACGACAGGAATGTTGGATAAAGACTTCCATAGAGGAACTGTAAACGCCAGGAAGCCTCCAAGGCATCCGAGGAAGATGAGTATCAGGGAGAAATAACGAATATAAGGCGGCTCTTTTAGCGGGGTCTCATTGTTTGCCAAGACAATCTCCTGTCTTCATTGAGAGGAACGGTCACCTTTCAGCATAGTGCAAAGCTGCCTATCCTGCGCTTCTAACGGCCATGCACAAAGACCTCACCACATATTCAACGTGGCGGGGCCTTCGGGATATTACTGCGCAGGTTCACTGAGGCGGGTGTAGTCCTGTTTCTCTTCGTCCCAGGAATCAGGGTCGTACAGTACGGCGTCGAGAGGGAGAATGAATGTTTTGTTGAGAAGTTCAGCCGTGCCGCAGGCGAAGCTATGAGTACTCTTGGGATAAGTCTCAAATATGTAATCTTTTGAATCTGCATGTGCAGAGAACCGAGCTCTCCACAATCCTATATCTGACATAGATATAGCGAAGATTGGCTCAGAGCGATTGAAGCTTGACGACCCGAAATCCGCATTTTTAGTGAATGTCGCCCCCGCAAAAAACGCATCGCCGGTGAAAATAGCCCCGTTGAACTCTGCGGCGTTGGCGAATATTGTCTCGTTGAAATGTACGGTATCGGTAAAGGCAGTTGTGCTGAAGTCTACGGTGTTGGTGAATACCGCTTCGTTGAAGTTTGCAGTCCCGATGAAATCTGAATTAAAGAACTTTGCGTCAGTGTAGAACTTTGTCCCCGAGAAATCAGCTTTCTCAATTGTGAGGTTATTGAGGGGATAAAAGACTGGTGATCGGCTGAAGTTGACATCAAAATTACTCCACGTTCCTGGAATAATTTCGATTAACTTGCCATAATCATCCAAAATAGCCTCGCTACTACGTTTGCTCATTTCACCGAAGATAGTGCGGCGTACATCCTGTTCTTCGCGAAATGCTGTCCGGTCTTTGGAGAAGTCTCCTTCATAGTTATCAGGCTCTGAATCGCCCTCAAACATCTCTGCTTTTAACGCCAGAGGAAAGGGCGAACGAATGTAAGAGCAGAGGTTATTGATAATAACCTGCCCTTCTTTCTGTCGTTCTTCGGGAATGAGAGTGCCATCGGCGAGCCATTCATCAACGAGGCCCACGAGAGTATAGATACCACCCAGACGGACAGTCGCTTTCTCATCAGCTAGCTGCTCGACAGCCTTGGTATAGCGGCTTCGGCGTTCAGTGTGAACCTGGCGGATATGGTCGCGTTCGTTTTTCTCCGCGTCCTGCTCATTCTTCTTGATGTCGGCATCAATTTTGAGACGGTCACCCTGGTTCTTCCAATTAGTCTGCAGAAGAGTCAGAACCGCAATAATACCGCCAGTGATGTACAACAGATGCAGACGCAGCTGATCTGAACTGCCCGAGCTCATGCCGCAGAGCAACCACAGCATCCAAGGCAGAAGAATTGCAACCGCGCCGCCGCCCAAGCCGAAGCCAATGAGGAGCTTAGTAAAGTGCCGGATATACCAAGGATTCTCCTGAGCTTTCGGAGCTACCGGGTTTTCTGGAGCGGATGATGTGTTATTGCTGGGCACTAGGTTCTCCTGTCCTCTCTGATAGGAACGTTCACCTTCCAGCATAGGGTAAACCTGCCTGCCGTGAGTCGTGCCTGGTCAAACGCAAAGGCCCCGCCAGCGCTGGATGCACGGGCGGGGTCTGTGCATATGGTGTGTGGGAGCTTCCCCGACGGCGGGGGAGTGCTAGGTTTTACTGCGCAGGCTCACTCAGGCGCGTGTACTCCTGCTTCTCTTCGTCCCAGGAATCCGGGTCGTACAGCACCGCACCGACAGGGAGAACGAACGTTCTATTAAGAAGTTCTGCCGTGCCACAGCTGAAACCGTGCGGGCTCTCCGGGCGCGCCTCGAACAGGTAATCCTGCGGATCCGCCTGTGCCGAGAACCGTGCCCTCCGCAGACGCCTCTCCAAAGCCTCAAAGGACGGCTCAACGTACGCGAAGCTAGTCTGCCTGAAATCTGCCCGCTGACCGAACGTCGCATCCGCGAAGTAGGCGCCCTCAAAGCTTGCCCCGTTGAAGCTCGCCGCCCCCGCGAACGTCACCCTACGGAAGCCGACAAACGCTGTGAATGTTGCCTTACTAAAATTGGCATCCTGCGCGAAGGCCGCGTTATCGAAGTTCGCTCGCTGCGGGAAGTCCATCTCATAGCGCGTCCTCGGAAGCGCAATAAAAGACGCCCGGCTGAACGTGGCGTCGCCGTCGAACCGCGCCCCACCAAAATCCTCGTACTGCGTGAAGGACGCCCCGCTAAAGTCCGCCGCGCTCGCAAAGCTCGTGCCGCGGAACATTGCGGACTGCTTGGTGACTACACCGGCAAAGCGCGCGGCCCCGCCGAAAAGCGACTTGGAGAACACCGCGGGGCGATTGAAGACCGATGCGGCGAAGTGCGCTTCATCGTGGAACGTGGAGGCGGTGAATACTGCCTTTCCGCCGAAGGTGACCGCCGCGAAGCTGGCTATGCCCGCGGTGTTCAAGCGTGAGAAGTCGGCGTCGGCCTCGAAGGAAGCTACCCCGAAGTCGGCCGCAGCTGAAAAGACCGCGTCTGAGAAGTCAGCTTCGCCGGTGAAGGTTACGGTTGCGAAGCTTGCCGCGTCCGCAAAACGTGCCTCGCCGAATTCTGCCGCGCCTGCGAAGTGTGCGGCGCTGAAACCCACCCAGTCGTTGAAGTTCGCGCCATGGAAGGATGCGTCGGCCGTGAACTGCGCCGCCGAGAAGCTGGTGTCACCGTGGAAGGTTGAACCAGAGAAATCCGCCTGTCCGTAGAAGGTTGCGGAGGCGAAGTCGGCGTTCTGAAAGTGCAGCTGCCGTAGCGGGTAGAAGATGGGCGCACCGCCAAAGTCGAAGCGCAGGTCAGCCCACATTGGCGATATTGGCGGCACCGCGTGCTGATTTTTCTTATTGCCTGCCTTGCTGCTTTCGGTGACTGCGGCGAGGCGGCGGCTGAACTCCATGAAGACCGTGCGGCGTACCAGCTGCTCTTCGCGGAGTGCCTCCTGATCGCGCGTAAAGTCGCCTTCGTACCCTTCGGGGGCCTCGTCTGCTTCTAGAACCTGCCGTTTCTGCGCGAGGGGGTAGGGCGTGCGGATGCACCCGGTCAGCGCGTCGATAATGGCTTGGGCTTCTTCGCGGCGCACCTGTTCGGGGAGGGAGGTGTCGGTGAGCCATTCGTCTGCGAGGTTTACGAGCGTGTACGCCCTGCGGAGGCGTGTGGCGGGCTGCCCGTCGAGGAATTGTTCGAGAGCGTGCGTGTAGCGTTCGTGTCGCTCAGCCTGCAGGTTGTGTGCCGGGGTGTTTTTGCGTTGCCGCAGCTTTGCGAAGAGTTTGTTGAGGTTCATGGTGGTGCGCCCTTCCTGCTCCGGTGCTGGCTTATAACCAGCATAGGGGAGAGCCCCACCCTTGCGCGCTAGTGCTGGGCAAAAGAAGAACCCCCGCCTGCATGAGAGGTGTAGACGGGGTTTCTTCTAATGCGCCTTACTTGGAGGGGGTTTCTCCCTGATTGTCAGACTCTTTTATTGGTTTCGCAGGTTCGCTTAGCCCACTGTAATTCCCATCCTTATACTTTGGGGACATCGGGTCGAAAAGTACCGTTCCAAGGGGGATTTCGAACGGCTCGCCGAGAAGAGTAGCGTGTCCACAGTTGATAGATTCGCCCACCGGCGCGGCCGAGAAATCGTAGTCCTGTGGGTTTGCAGCTGCAGAAAATTGTGCTTTCCGCTTTTTGAGAACAAAGCTTGGCTCAAGTTTCGTGAACTTTGCCCCGCTGAAATTTGCGGCGCGGGTGAAGGTCGTTTCATGGAAAATCGCGGTTTCGGCGAAAGTCGCTTCGCTGAAGTTTGCCTCTTCGGTAAAGGTTGCATCACTGAAGTTTGCCTCTTCGGTAAAGGTCGCCCACTTGAATTCCGCGTTTTGGGCGAAGTGTGTAACACTGAAGTCCGCTTTCTGAGTGAATGTCGCTCCGTTGAAGTCCGCGTTTTGGGCGAAAGTCGCTCCAAAAAAGAATGCTTCCTGGGTGAAGGTTGCGCCGTTATAAGAAGTGTATTGGGTGAAGGTTGCGCCGTTAAAGGAGGCGTTTTGGGTGAAGGTTGCTTCGACGAAGTATGTCTCTTGAATGAAGGTTGCTCCGACGAAGTACGCCTTTTGAACGAAGGTTACTCTGCTTGCATACACGTTTTGAGTGAAGGTTGCTTCGGTGAAGTCCGCGACTTGGGTGAAGGTCGTGTCCAAGAAATATACGTCCTGAGGGAAAACTACTCCAACGAAGTGAACGTCCTGGGTAAATGTCGCGTCGTTGAAGTATGCCCTATGGGTGAAGGTTGCGCCACTGAAGGTTGCTTCCTGGGTGAATGTGACTCTGCTAAAGGCTGCTTCCTGGGCGAATGTTGCTCCGTTAAAGTTGGCATTTTGGATGAAGGTCGCTCCGTTAAAGTTGGCATTTTGGATGAAGGTTGCTTTGGAAAAATCTGCCTTTTGGAAGAAGGTTGATTTGTTGAAATTTGCATTATTGTAGAATTTGGCGGATGTGAAAATACCTTTCTCGATTGTGAGATTATTGAGGGGATAGAAGATTGGAGCCTGCCTGAAATCAAAATCGAATTCACTCCAATCGCCAGAGATGATGGTTAATTTTTTGTTTTCAAAGGTGGCTTTACTGGAGCGGTCGCTCATCTCGGAGAAAATAAGACGACGGATATCAGCTTCATGCACAAGGACCTTTTTATCTGATTCAGGGAGGGAATCAAATTTTTCCAATTGTTCATTGGTGTAATTATTTGGAGTGGTGCGTATATACTTACAAAGCACATTTATGATTGTTTGAGCTTCTTTCTTTGCCTTCTTTTTTAGCTTCTTTAATTCTTTCTTGTTATTACTGAGGTCTTTGTAATCTAACCAAGCATCGGCAAGTTTAGCCAGTTTAGGTACAGCAGCATAAGCAGCTTTCATGTCGCTGCCGTTAAGCTCCGCAACAGCTTTATCAAAACGATCATTGTAGGAGTCATGGAGCTGGCGAATATGGTCTCGTGTATCTTTTTGTTTTTGGATTTCTAACTGTTCTTTTTCAAGTTCACTTTTCTGGTGGGTTTTATAGTATCCAAAGATGGCGATAATTCCACCCGTGATGCCAAGTAATGCAGTTGTTAGCGGGGCTCCGTCTCCAATGAGTTTTGTAACATTCATAATCATTGGAATTAAGATTGCAAGTGTGCCACCAAAAACAACAACTATTGTAAAAAATTGAGGTTGATTTTTGTGAAATGAATTTATAATATCAGATTTTTTCTTGTATGCCTCACAGAGATTAATTGCAATATATATAACGGTGAGTATGGATAAGAATATCCTAATTATATTAACGGAGACGGTAGGCGGTATTGAACACGTGATAGGTAGCAGATTGCAGATGGTAGGCAGTAGGGGAGGGGTAGAAGGTGCCTCTGAATAACATATAAAATGCGCGGCCGTCAGTACAATAATCAAAACAATGAGAAAATATCTTCCCCCTCCCGGTTTCATAATCGAGATAAGTACATTAATTGGGTCAGGACTTTCCTTGGAGAGTGTTTCCTGGGGAGACACAAGGGGCTCCTATCTACTTTGAGAGGATATGGTCGTAACCAGCATACGGTAGGCAGGCAGGCTCAAGCCACAGGTGAAGGTTGGAGAATTGCGGGTCGGACAAGCGGAGATACCTCCATCTAGTGAGCAATGGAGCTTGCAAGCGGGTTCGCCATATATAAGAGGAGTGAATCTCTGATATCTCAGGCGGGTGCCTGTAGCTGAGGTGCCTACACGAAGCGCACCCCTAGCAACGCTGCTAGAGGCCTAGCTTCTCGGCTCAAAAATCGTGCCTAAAAATCATCCCGCGCACCCTATATAAGGTGCCCTCAGACCACCTTCCGGCACCTCTCACACCCTCATTTTTAGGTTTTTCGTCCCTTTTTTTAATTTTTTTAAAAAATTTTTCGCCCAGTTAGCCCGCCCATGTCCGCCGTGCGCTGAATCGCCTCGCCACACCCTAGCGCCACCCAAAAACCGCGGAATTTCGCGGCAAAACCGCCCATTCGCGCCTCGTCGCCGCCCCAAAATCGCCCGCAAAACACCCTTCCAGAGTCTCAAAAAACCCGCCCCTCACACACCTCCGCGAAAAAAAGTTGAGTAAAGTTCGCTCAACCCTATTGACACGCCCTCTGGGAGGGTGCATACTTGAGTACATGAGGCTCAAGGAGCCGCGCAGACCACCCCACACGGGGCGGCACGCGCAACACCGACCGCCTCCAAAACTTTCAAACTAACCCGCCTCGCATTAGAAGAAGCGGGGCACTGATCACAAGGAGTGAATAAATATGGCACGTGCAGTAGGCATTGACCTCGGTACCACCAACTCTGTCGTTTCGGTTCTCGAAGGCGGCGACCCCGTAGTTATCGCCAACGCAGAAGGCACCCGCACCACCCCCTCCGTCGTCGCATTCTCCAAGGACGGCGAGGTTCTGGTCGGTAGCGTTGCAAAGCGTCAGGCAGTAACCAACGTCGACCGCACTATCTCCTCCGTCAAGCGCCACATGGGCACTGACTGGACCACCGAGATTGACGGCAAGAAGTACACCCCGCAGGAAATCTCCGCTCGTATCCTCATGAAGCTGAAGGGCGACGCAGAGGCATTCCTGAACGACACCGTCACCGACGCTGTCATCACCGTCCCGGCATACTTCAACGACGCTGAGCGTCAGGCAACCAAGGAAGCCGGCGAGATTGCAGGCCTGAACGTCCTGCGTATCGTCAACGAGCCCACCGCCGCAGCACTCGCATACGGCCTGGACAAGGGTAAGGAAGACGAGCTCATCCTGGTCTTCGACCTCGGTGGCGGTACCTTCGACGTCTCCCTGCTGGAAGTCGGCAAGGACGACGACGGCTTCTCCACCATTCAGGTTCGCGCAACCAGCGGTGACAACCGCCTCGGTGGTGACGACTGGGACCAGCGCGTAGTCGAGTGGCTGCTCGCACAGGTGAAGGCAAACACCGGTGCTGACCTGTCCAAGGACAAGATTGCTCTGCAGCGTCTGCAGGAAGCAGCTGAGCAGGCTAAGAAGGAGCTGTCCAGCGCTTCTAGCACCAACATCTCCCTGCAGTACCTGTCCGTGACCCCCGAGGGCCCCATCCACCTGGATGAGAAGCTGACCCGCGCAAAGTTCGAGGAACTGACCCGCGACCTGCTCGAGCGCACCAAGAAGCCCGTGCTCGACGTAATCAAGGAAGCTGGCGTGTCCATCTCCGAGATTTCTGAGGTCATCCTGGTCGGTGGCTCCACCCGTATGCCCGCCGTTGCTGAGCTCGTCAAGGAGCTCACCGGCCGCGAGCCCAACAAGGGCGTGAACCCCGACGAGGTTGTGGCAATGGGTGCAGCACTGCAGGCAGGCGTGCTGAAGGGCGACCGTAAGGACGTTCTGCTGATCGACGTCACCCCCCTCTCCCTCGGTATCGAGACCAAGGGCGGCGTGATGACCAAGCTGATCGAGCGCAACACCGCAATCCCGACCAAGCGTTCCGAGACCTTCACCACCGCAGAGGACAACCAGCCCTCCGTGACCATTCAGGTCTTCCAGGGTGAGCGTGAGTTCACTCGCGACAACAAGAACCTGGGTACCTTCGAGCTGACCGGCATCGCCCCCGCACCTCGCGGCGTGCCCCAGATTGAGGTCACCTTCGACATCGACGCAAACGGCATCGTCCACGTCTCCGCAAAGGACAAGGGCACCGGCGTTGAGCAGTCCATGACCATCACCGGCGGTACCTCCCTCTCTAAGGACGACATCGACCGCATGGTCAAGGATGCAGAGGCACATGCTGAGCAGGACAAGGCACGCCGCGAGGCTGCTGACACCCGCAACGAAGCCGAGTCCGTCGCATACACCACTGAGAAGCTCCTGAAGGAGAACGGCGACAAGCTGCCCGAGAACGTCAAGACCGAGGTTCAGGGCGATGTTGACGAGCTGAAGAAGGCACTCGAGGGCGACGACGACGCAGCAGTGAAGTCCGCATTCGAGAAGCTGCAGGCATCCCGATCCAAGTTGGGCGAGGCACTCTACGCAGCAGCACAGGCTGAGGCATCCGAGTCCAAGCCCGCGGCTGATGAGGACGTTGTCGACGCCGAGGTTATCGACGAAGACGAGAAGAAGTAATCATGGCTGAGCAGGAAAACACCACCCCCGACCCGCTGGAGGAGGCATTCAACGCCCCCGCAGCGGAAGGCCACCCCGAAGCTGAATCGGTCGAAAGCCCCGAGGAAGCTGCGGAAGCCGTCGAGGCTGAGCTCCAGGACGCCGTAGAAGCAGAATCTGCTGATGCGGCACTCGCCGCGGAGCGCCTGGACTCCCTGCTTCGCCTGCAGGCCGAATTCACTAACTTCAAGAACCGCACCGCTCGCGAAAAGGAGCAGCTGCGAGGCTTCGTAACCAGTGAACTGGTGACCGCGCTGCTGCCGGTGCTCGACGATATCGACGCCGCACGCAAGCACGGCGACCTGCAGGAAGGCCCCTTCGCCTCCATTGCTACCAAGCTCGAAGAGCTGCTCGGCAAGCAGGGTGTGGAGCGCTTCGGTGAAGTAGGCGACGCCTTCGACCCGAACATCCACGAAGCTGTACTGCAGCAGCCCACCGACGAGGTGGCTGAGGATCATGTCTCCATGGTTCTGCGTTACGGCTACCGCGTGAACGACCGTGTGGTTCGTACCGCTCAGGTGGCTGTGGCTGTCGCACCGTAAGGTGGTCGGCTCAGCAATGGCTGAATAACTAACGACGGGCGGGTGCTCTCCCTGGTGGGGAGTGCCCGCCCTGTTGCTTGCCTGGGCTACTATGCCCAGTGTTAGCGCGGGTTTCGGTGAGCTGTGGCGGCGGTCAAGAGGCTTGTAGGGGCGCTATTTTTTGGGCTCAGCCCTTTCAAAATTGAGTCAAGTAGACTAAACTTTTATATAGAGTATTAAGACAAGCACGCGGTGCCCCTGCAAGCCGTCCCGTAACCGAGGAGGGCGGCGCATCACCGCAGAAGGAGAAACACAACATGGCAAGTGAAAACTGGCTAACCGACGACTTTTATAAGGCACTGGGTGTCAGCGAAGACGCAAGCGAAAGCGACATCAAGAAGGCGTACCGCAAGCTCTCCCGCAAGTACCACCCGGACCTGAACCCCGGCGACGCCGCAGCAGAGAAGAAGTTCAAAGAAATCTCGGAAGCATATGACGTGCTCTCCGACAAGAAGCAGCGCGAAGAGTACGACCAGATCCGCCGCTACGGTGCCGCAGGCATGGGTGCGGGCGGCTTCGGCGGAGGCGGCTACACCGGCTACCCCGGCGCGGACGCATTCGGCGGCTTCAGCAACGGCGGCGCAGGCATCAACATTGATGACCTGCTCGGCGGCCTCTTCGGTGGTAGCGCCGGCGGCTCCCGACGCTCCGCAGGCTTCACTAGCGCCGACTTCGGCGGCATGGGCGGCGGCGGCTTCGGCGGCGCACAGCACGCAGCCCCCGAAGAAAGCACCACTAGCACCCGCATCAGCCTCGCCCAGGCATACACTGGCGCAAACGTGACCGTGTTCCTGCCGGACGGCTCCCACACCGAGGCACGCATCCCCGCAGGTATCAAGGACGGCCAGAAGGTCCGCCTGCGCGGCAAAGGTCTGCGCGGCGGCGACCTGAAGGTCACCGTGCGCGTCTCCGATGACTCCGTGTACTCGCGCGAGGGTAACAACCTGATTATGCGCGCGCCCGTCACCCTCGCCGAGGCCGTCGACGGCGCAGTGATTGAGGTGCCCCTGCCCGACGCATCCACCGTGAAGCTGCGCCTGGCACCCGGCCAGGTCGGCCGCCGACTGCGCGCCAAGGGCCGCGGCTTCAAGGCTAAGGGTGGCGACGGCGACCTGCTGGTCATCCCCGAAATTGTACTGCCCACCGAGCTGAGCGCAGAGGCGCAGGAAGCATTCGATAAGTTCGTAAAACTGGCACCGCAGGAGAACCCGCGTAAGGATCTGTTGAAGAAGGCGAAGTAAACCATGGCATCTCGAGAATCATCATCTAAGTCCCGTAGCGGTAAGCCGTTGCACAGCGTGGACCTGCCGGTTTTCGTGATTTCTGTGGCGGCTGAGCTGGCGGGCATGCACCCGCAGACCCTGCGCCAGTACGACCGCATCGGCCTGGTCCAGCCTTCGCGTGCGCCCGGTAAGGCGCGCCGCTATTCGCAGCGTGACGTGAACCGTCTGCAGCAGATTCAGCAGCTCTCGCAGGAGGGCGTCTCCCTGGAGGGTATTCGCCGCATTATTGAGCTGGAGTCCCTCGTGGAGGAGCAGCAGGAGCAGATTGCGGCGCTGCAGCGTCAGGTCGAGGATGCGAAGGTGAAGCTGGGCTTGGCGGAGCGCGTGTTCGCTGCCGGTACCAGCGGCGACGTGGTGCATATTGCCCGCGGTACCCGCCCGGCGCCTCGTCAGCGTTCTTCGGCTGTGGTGTTGTACCGTCAGCGTCACCAGTCGGCTACGGCGGATGATACGAAGCCGCAGCGCTAAACCGGCTAAACCCGCTACACTGGGATAAATGGTTCGGCTGTTCTAGCTCGCTTCTAGTTCATTTGAGCTGGTCAGCCGCCCATATAGACTTGTGCGTCTTAGCGCCGCGCGAGCGAGGTAGGGTAGACCCCCGCCCGCATGCACTCAGACCCACACACAAGGAGGTGAGGCTCCCCGAATGATCGGGGAGCCTCACCTGCTTTAACGTATGCACTTTGCGCGGTGGCGGGAAATCACCTGGCGGTAACTCTCGCTAACGCTGCCCCGCTTACTTGCGGCGGTAGGTCAGATCGTGCGCGCGGCGGCCCGCCTCCTGAGCCTTACGCTCAAAGCTGGTGAGGGTACGACCCTCCCAACGCGGAGCCCAACCACCCAGCGGATCCTCCTCGGTCGCACCGGCGCCGGGGTTCACGTTCTCAAAGTCGGGGTGCGCCTCCAGAACCTCACGCATGACCAGGGCGTACTCCTCCCAGTCAGTCGCCAGACGCCAAATGCCGCCGGGCTTGAGCACGCGCGCAACCTTATCAGCGAACGCCGGGGATACCAGGCGGCGCTTGTGGTGGCGGGATTTGTGCCAGGGGTCCGGGAAGAACACCCACAGCTCGTCCACGGAGTTCTCTTCGAGCATGTTGTCGAGCAATTCGGGTGCGTTCGCCTGAGCCACACGCACGTTCTCCACGCCGGCGTTGCCCATCTTCAGCAGCAGGTCCGCGATGCCGGGGGTGTACACCTCAACGGCGAGGAAGTTCGCCTCGGGCACCTCAGCTGCGCGGTGCACGATTGCCTCGCCCAGACCGGAACCGATTTCGACGACCTGGTACGCCTCACGGCCGTAAATCTTAACCGGGTCGAAGGTCGCCTCGGGTGCGACGGAGGTGTCGGTGCGCAGGCGCGGGATGTCCAGCACGTGGGTGGGGGAGTAGGTGTCCCACGCCTTCTGGCGGCGCGCGGTGAGGCGGTCGCCGCGGCGGACGAAGGAGTAGGGCTGGCGGAAGAATTCCTCGGGAACCGGCTTCTTGGCCTTTTCTTCGGTGGATTCGGGTGCCTGGCTAGGCTGCGTGTTCTCAGTAGACATACCTAAAAGAATAGCGTAGCGCCGCTACACCGTGTGGTTTCGCGGCGTGCGGGGCTGGCGTGACGCTGAACTAGCCGGGCGTGAGACTGAACTAGCTGGGCGTATGCCGGTCTGAGAAACACAGAAATTTAGTGCGCAGACAAAAGTGTGGCGGGAACGAATACTGTTCCCGCCGCACTTTCGTGAGGTCGTCTGAGTGAGTTAGCGTGTGGGGCTTACTTCTTGGAGCCCAGCAGTGCCAGGCCTGCGCCGAGCATCACGATGTTGTTTGCGAGCTGCTGACCGTCCTGGGTGGGGCGGAAGTACTTGTCGTGCATGTCCGGGTTGCGGAAGTACATGGTCATCAGGTTTGCCGCGAATGCGGTCAGGCCTGCGCCCGCCAGGCGTGCGGGGATGAAGGGGGTCAGCAGGGTTGCGCCGAGTGCGGTTTCTGCGCCGGAGATGAGCTTACCGAAGGTTGCTGCGTCCAGCTTGGAGACTGCGGGAACACCGGTTGCCGCCATCTGTTGCAGGAAGGCGTAGGTGCCTTCGTCTGCCTTGAGCTTCTTGACGCCTGCGTCGAGGATGAGTGCGCCAGCGGTGAGTCGCAGTGCTGCGTTGGAGAACTTGCCCATTGTTGTGTCCTTCTGTTCTGTAGTTGGTTGGTTAGGTTTTTGTTGAACGGTTTCTACTCTAGACCCGGTTTCTCGCCTTGTAAAGTTTTACGCGTAAAGTTTCTAAATATTTTTGAAAACCCGGCAGAAGCGTGCAGAGAAGGGGTGCGATCTAAGGGCGGTGCGGGGCGTGTTTTGGGTGGAGGTTGAGAGATGTCACAGGCTCGCCCCGTCTCAAAAATCTGGTGATGTTGTATTCCTTGTACTTGTGTGGGTATGAGGGGGTAAAATTTGAAATTATGCATTCTCTGCATAATCTTTTATCGGCGATGCAAGAAGTCGGAAGCCCCGCAAAATCGGAGCCCACAAGCCCAAGCGCACCGCGCCGGCTCGGGAAGCGCGGGAACCGCCTCCTGGCGCGCCGTTCAGGATTATGTATGAATACCAGCCACCCGGACTCGCCCCCGAGTGAAATTTAGGGCGAATCGACGCAGGAAAGAGAAATACGTGACACAGCAGCCAATGCAGCACAACTCCGTCACCGGCCTGGACTCCGAAGCTGAGCACTCCAAGCTTCAGCGCGGACTAAGCTACCGACACATCCAGCTGATCGCTATTGGCGGCGCCATCGGCACCGGCCTTTTCCTCGGCTCAGCAAAGACCATCGCCCTGACCGGCCCCTCCATCGTCTTTGTTTACGCCATTATCGGTAGCGTCATCTACTTTGTTCTGCGTGCCATGGGTGAGATTCTGCTCTCCAACCCCAAGTACAAGTCCTTCACCGACTTCATCACCGACATCCTCGGCCTGCGCGCCGGCTTCTTCGTCGGCTGGTCGTACTGGTTCTTCTGGGTCGTCACAGGTATCGCGGACGTCATTGCCATTACCGGCTACATCAAATACTGGTGGCCGGAAATCCCAGCCTTCATCCCGGCGCTGACCGTTATCGTGGCTCTGCTGCTGCTGAACCTGCCCTCGGTGAAGAACTTCGGTGAAATCGAATTCTGGTTCGCAGTCATTAAAATCGTCGCGATTGTCGCCCTCATTATTGTTGGTGCGCTCATGGTTGCCTTTAGCTTCACCGCGCCCGACGGTACCGTCGCCTCTGTGGCAAATCTCTGGGATCGCCCCGGCCCCTCCGGTAGCGGTATCTTTACCCAGGGCCTGACGGGCTTCCTGGGTGCCTTCCAGATTGCGCTCTTTGCCTTCGTGGGTGCTGAGCTGGTTGGTACCGCCGTGGCGGAAACCGAACACCCCGAACGCACCCTGCCCAAGGCGATTAACGCGGTACCCTTCCGCATTGGCCTCTTCTACGCCCTGCCGCTGCTGACCATCCTCGCCGTCACCCCCTGGGACAAGCTGGATAAGTCCATGAGCCCCTTCGTGGGCATGTTCTCCCTGGCGGGCATTGCTGTTGCCGCCTCCCTGGTGAACTTTGTGGTGCTGACCTCTGCGGCATCTTCGGCGAACTCCGGTATTTTCTCGACCTCCCGCATGGTGTACGGTTTGGCGCACGACGGTGCCGCACCCTCCGCACTGGGCAAGCTCACCAAGAATGGTGTGCCCGCCAACGCCCTGTACCTGACCACTGTGATGCTGCTGTTTAGTCTGGTCATGCTCTATGCCGGTAGCGGCATTATGGAGGCGTTCACCGTGGTGACCTCCGTGGCGTCGATGATGGGTATCTTCACCTGGAGCATGATCCTGATTGCGTACCTGGTATACCGCAAGAAGTTCCCCGAACGCCACGAGGCATCCGCATACAAGATGCCCTGGGGTATTGGCATGAGCTGGTTTGGTCTGGTCTTCTTCGCCGTCATGGTCTACGCCCTGAGCCTGTACCCGGACACCGCAATCGGTCTGGCGCTGACCCCCATCTGGTTCATCGCTCTGGCTATTGGCTACGAGATTCTGACCCGCCGCCACGCGGCGAAGCGTGCTCGTGCGCTGGCTGTTGAAAACGCTGCTGACAAGGCTGGTCAGAAGTAGTTTCTGTTCTTTCTGTGGTGCTGTTGGTAAGCCCCGTTTCTGCATTCTTTGAGGATGCGGAGGCGGGGCTTTCGCGTGCCCTCGTGCTTGCCTGTTTACGTTCGAGGCGGCATTTTTTACACCGCTTGATATGACGTGAATAATAGAAACAGGTCACATTTTTGCCGTAAATCCTGTTTTCTTGCACTTAACACCTGTAGAATAACTATCCAAGTAGCTGTGAGAGCTCTCAGAAAAACTCCGCGTTAGTCGATAGCGTGACACTTCCGAATGCCGCGCGGTATTTGATAGAGACCCAGCCTCGCCCCGAAATCCGGGGACGCCCCGCAAGCTAATGGCCGCATATTCATACAGTGACCGTGCCTGCTGCGATCTAGCGATTCTTATTCCAGTAACGGCACATGCGGTACGGGGTACAACCGCTGAAAAGAGGACGTCGTGACTGAACAGAACAACGTCAGCCTGAATCCTAAAGCTCCCGAGCAGGGAGAGCGACTACACCGCGGTCTAAGCAACCGCCACATCCAGCTCATCGCCATCGGCGGTGCCATCGGCACCGGCCTGTTCATGGGCTCCGGCCGCGCTATCTCCCTGGCGGGCCCCTCCGTGATTTTCGTGTATATGCTCATCGGCGCCGTCATCTTCCTGGTGCTGCGAGCTATGGGCGAGATTCTGCTCTCCAACCTGAGGTACAAGTCCTTCTCCGACTTCACCACCGACCTCGTCGGCCCCATGGCCGGGTTCTTCCTCGGCTGGTCCTACTGGTTCATGTGGGTGGTCACCGCCGTCGCGGACATCATCGCAATTGTTGGCTACCTGCGTCTGTGGTGGCCCGACCTGCAGGCATGGATTCCGGCGCTCGCCGTCATCGGTGTTCTGCTGACCCTGAACCTGGTGTCCGTGAAGAACTTCGGCGAAATCGAATTCTGGTTCTCCATGATTAAGATTGTCGCCATCGTCGCCCTGATTATCGTTGGTGGCGGCATGGTCGCTATCGGCTTCACCTCACCCAGTGGCGCGCAGGCGTCCGTCGCCAACCTCTGGAACGACGGCGGTATGTTCCCCAACCACCTGATTGGCTTCCTCGGCGCGTTCCAGATTGCCGTCTTCGCGTTCATGGGCTCCGAGCTTGTCGGTACCACCGCCGCAGAAACCCAGGACCCCGAAAAGACCCTGCCCAGGGCAATCAACGCCGTGCCGGTACGTATTATGGTCTTCTACGTGGGCGCGCTCGTCACCATCCTGATGGTTACCCCCTGGCGCCTCGTCAGCCCCGATAAGAGTCCCTTCGTCGCCATGTTCACTCTGGCGGGCTTGGGCATCGCCGCGCACATCATCAACTTTGTGGTGATTACCAGCGCAACCTCCTCGGCGAACTCCGGTATCTTCTCCACCTCGCGCATGGCATTCGGCCTGGCGCGCGAGCGCAGCGCCCCGCAGTTCCTGGGCAAGATCTCTAAGAACGGTGTGCCGCGTAACGCGCTGTTCCTCTCCGCCGTGATGCTGCTGTCCTCCATCGTGCTGCTCTACGCGGGTGACTCAATCTCTAGCGCGTTCAACCTGGTCACCACCGTGGCTGCGGTACTCGTGATTTTTGCGTGGGCGATGATTATGGTCAGCTACCTGATGTACCGCAAGAAGTTCCCGTCACGCCACAAGAAGTCGAAGTTCCGTCTGCCCGGCGGCCGTTTCTCCGCGTGGCTGGCTCTGGCGTTCTTCGCCTTCACCATTGGTGTGCTGACCATGAACGAGGAAACTCTCATGGGTCTGCTCGCGATGCCCGTCTGGTTCGTGATTCTGGGTATCGGCTGGGTCTTCAAGCGCCGCGCTGATGCCCGCCGCCACGAAGCAATCTCGACCCGCACCGCGCAGATTGCGATTGTGGAGGCGTCCGAGATTTTCTCGGCACGCTAAACACCCACGCTAAGCCACGCCGGCTATCGGTGCCGGTTATCTCGGTACCGGCTATCAGCGCATGCGTAAAGCCCGCGTCACCTGCTCCTCTCAGGGAGCGGGACGCGGGCTTTCGCTGTCTCTAGGGATGAACCCGACGAGAGGCTCGCGGGAGTGCGCGCTTAGAGGGGCGCCACCTCAGCCTCTTCGGCAAGCGGGTCGTTATCGTCATCGGTGCGGTAGAAATCCCAGCGTTCACAACCGCAACCCGAACGCATCGCCTCGATGACGGCGGCAGCTGCCTCCAGCGGGTCGAGCGCGTGCAGATTCCACAGCGCATGCACCGGTACCGGGTGCCTCCAGCCGTGCTCCTGCAGGAACTCCGGGTCGAAGGCGGGCAACGCCTCGACGGTGGGTTCAAGCTCGCAGAGGAAGCCGGTGGGGGAACGGAAGACCGTCACCACGGGGGTCGGGTCGGCGTCTTCCAGGCAGGCGCCGTCGAAGAAGTAGTAGGTGCTCAGGCGGCGGTTCCAGGCAAGCTGCGCGAGGCGTTCGCCGAAGACTTCCACCGTCTGCTCCCACTGGGTGCGGTGGTACGCCGCCAGGTCGGTGTGGGCGGTCTGCACCACGCCGATGCCCTGCTCGGTGAGTTCGCGGGCGCTCAGACGTGCGGGCTCTGCCGGTTCCGCGGGAGCGCCCGCAGGGGAGCCGTCCGGGGTATCCGGCTCTGCTAGTTCTGTTTCGGGGAGCTCAGCGTTAGTCAGCTCAGCGTCGAGGAGCTCAGCGTTAGTTAGCTCAGCGTCGAGGAGCTCAAGCTCCTCAGCGGCGCTCGCCTCGGACTCCTTCGACTCAGCGGCACCCGACTCCACGGCAGCTGCGTTTGCTTCGTTCTTCGTCCACAGGCGCAGCTCGCGGGCAATCTGCGTGCGTCCGCGATGCAGAGTCGTCTGCCAGGAGCCGAACTTGGCGCGTACCGCACCCAGCGGCGGCACCTGCTCAATGAGCGTGGGAATGGTAGACCAGTAGCCGTAGTTCAGCGCCGTCGGCTCGCGGTCGTAGCGGGCGCAATAGCTCAAAAACAGGCTCAGAGTCTTCGGCGCAAAATCCTCGGGTACCGCCGCGGCGTCGATATACCACTCGTTCTCGAGCGCCTCCGCCGGGTAGATGCCGGTGCGGAGCATGCCCAAGGACCAGTCGCCGTCACCGAGGTAATCGTTGACGGTCTGAACCGGTGCCGGCCACGCGGATTCGCCCTCCATACTGGCGGCGAGCAGGGTGTACAGGCTACCGCCCTCGGTGCCGATTTCTTTCACGCCGCGCCGCCTGATGTCCTCGAGGGTCTGCGCGTAGGCTTCTTCCTCCAGCTGGGAGTAGGGGTGTGCGGCAAGGTACTTGAGCGTAGCGCCGATCTTCGCCAGAACGTGCGCAATGTCTTCATTGCTGAAGTGGCGTGCCTCCAGCGCGGGCGGCAGGTCGTGAATAATATCGCAATCAAGAATCAGCGCCGCGTACTCGGGCTCCGGAGGCAAATCGTAGGCTTCCGCGAAAACGTACCAGAGGCCGCAGGCGAGTACCGTGTAGCTCGGGGCGTCTACCGTGACCGGGCCAAACTGCCAGATGCCGGAGTCCAGCGCATAGTTCAGGTACTTCTTGTTGATGTGCGGGTACAGAAAGTTGAGGCGGCGGAGAACCTGGGTAGGGGTGAACCCCAGCGCGGCGAGTTCGGCGATGAGTTCCGCGTACTCGTCGTGAAAATCTAAGTAGCCCTCCGGCGCATTTGATAGCGCGGCTTGTTCGCGCATGGGTCCCTCTTTCATCTGCGGGATGTGGCGGCACCATGTCGTACCGTGCCGCCGAAACCCTGAACGTGTGCACGCAGATAAGGGTGTTTGCGTGGTGTGAGGCCACCCCTTATCTGCACGAATAAGAGATATTTTTTCAAAAAAATATGCTCTTTTATCTAAATTTATCGCTGAAACTTAGCACTATTCAAATATGTGAACCCCTAACACGGTTTCTTACGGAAAGATGACAATGTTTAGCGCACCCACAGGGCAAAATGTGCGTAAAGACTCGTAATCTGCGCTAGAAGATACGGTGGAAAAATACGCTTACCCGCACCCGCACAGGCGAGCAAAATACGCCCCGCGCTGACTCTTTCCTCAGCATTACCTGCCAACCCATGAGCCGCGGCGAAATATGCGAAACTGGAAGGATGAGCGAACACCCCCTCCCGAGCAGCATCCGCCCGCGCGCGGATCGAGCTGCATACCCCGCGCCCAGCAGCGCCGCCGGCAATGAACCCAGCAGCGCCGCACACCGTGAAAAACACGAAACCGGCGGCAAGACTGAGCAGCCCGCCGAGCACCTCATCAACGCGCTCGCCGTAGAAACCGGTATCGCGCCGCACCGCATCCGCGCAGCCGTGGCGCTGCTTGACGCCGACAACTCCGTACCCTTCATCGCCCGCTACCGCAAAGAAGCAACGGGCGCACTCACCGACACCCAGCTGCGCACCATCCAGTCGCGCCTGGGCCAGCTCCGAGCCCTCGAAGAGCGCCGCAACCGCGTGCTCGAAGCGCTCACCGAACGCGCCGACGAAGGCCTCATCGACCCGCTCACCCTGCTGCAGCTGCGTTCCTCGCTCATGAACGCCGCCACCATCGCAGACGTGAACGCCATCTACACCCCGTACCGTAGCGAGCGTGTGACCCGCGCCCAGATGGCGCGTGCCGCCGGGCTTGATTCCCTCGTCGAAGACCTGCTGGAGGTGCCCCTCGCTGAGGCGCACGCCATCGCCGCCGCGTACATTACCGACGGCACCGAAGACGACGAGGACGAGAGCATTGAAGCCGCAGAAGCAGACGAAGCCCTGCAGATTCACAGCGCCGAAGAGGCCCTCGACGGTGCCCGCGCAATCCTGGTTGACCGCGCCCTCACCGACCCGGTGCTGAGCGAAAAGCTCCTCAAGCGCCTGCGTGAAGGCGGCGTGATTGAGTCCCGCGTGATTGCAGGTCAGGAAAGCATCGGCGCGAAGTTCTCCGACTATTTCGCCTTCTCGGACCGTATTCGTTCCATTCCGCCGCACCGTGTGCTGGCGCTGCACCGCGCCAAGGAAGCCGGCGTGGTGCGCCTCAAAGTGGATGTGGCACCCGCCCCCGTGGCGCTCAGCCGCCTGCGTGGTGCCGCCCGCGCCGAAGCTGAGGCCGCCGCCGAAAATTACGAGAACGTCCGTTCTGCATACGAGCGTGAAGTCGCCGCCGCGCTACGCATCCCCGTGCAGGTGCTCAACACCGTCGACGACGAAGACCGCGTGCTCGGCTGGCTCGCCGCCACTGTGCGCACCGCATGGCGCAGCCACCTGCGCCCGCGCCTTGCCGAACGCATCCGCCACCAGCTACTCGACGCCGCCGCACAGCACGCGACCGAGGTGTTCGCCTCCAACCTGCGCGATATTCTGCTCGCCGCACCCGCCGGACACAAGACCACCCTCGGCCTGGACCCGGGCCTGCGCCACGGCGTGAAATACGCCGTGGTTGACGGCACCGGTGAGCCGTTGCGCGTGGGCACTGTCTACCCGCACGCCCCGCGCAACCAATGGGCAGAAGCACTGCGCGAGCTCGCCGCCGCCTGCCGCGATTACGGCGTGGAACTCATCGCCATTGGCAACGGCACCGCAAGCCGCGAAACCGACAAGCTCGCCAGCGAACTAATCCGCGCCCTGCGCGAGGAAGGCGCAGAAGCACCTCAGAAGGTGACCGTCTCGGAGGCGGGCGCCTCCGTCTACTCCGCCTCCGCCCTGGCCGCCGCCGAACTGCCCGACTACGACGTAACCGTGCGCGGCGCCGTCTCGATTGCCCGCCGCCTGCAGGACCCGCTCGCCGAGCTCGTCAAAATCGACCCGCAGTCCATCGGCGTGGGCCAGTATCAGCACGACGTGCCGCCCGCCGCCCTGCGCCGCGCCCTCAACGACACCGTCGAAGACTGTGTGAACGCCGTGGGTGTGAACCTCAATAGCGCCTCCGTGCAGCTGCTCGCGCACGTGGCGGGCGTGGGCACCGCAACCGCCGAACGCATCGTTGCCTATCGCACCGAACACGGCGCCTTCGCGAACCGTCAGCAGCTGCTGAACGTGCCGCAACTGGGCGCGAAAACCTTCCGCCAGGCGGCAGGATTCATCCGCATCCGCGGCGGTGAGGAGCCGCTGGACGCCTCCGCCGTGCACCCGGAAGCCTACCCGCTCGCGCGCCGCATTATTGCCGACGCGCAGGCGCGCAACGGCGCCCACTGGGTTGCCGGCGCCCTGGGTACCTCGGATGGAACCGACCCGCTCGCCGGGCTGAACCCCGCCGACTACGTGCAGGACAGCCACGAGCAGGACGGCCACATGCCGGAGAGTGCGGAAGGCACCGCCGGCGTGTACACGGTCGAGGACATCTTCGCCGAGCTGCGCCGCCCCGGCCTGGACCCGCGCGGTAGCTTCCGCACCGCCCGCTTCTCCGAGTCCGTCTCGCACTTCGAGGACGTGCGCCCCGGCATGGTGCTCGAGGGCACCGTCTCGAACGTGGCGGCATTCGGTGCGTTCGTGGATATTGGCGTGCACCAGGACGGCCTCGTGCACATCTCGCAGATGAGCCGCGGCTATGTGGCGAACCCGCACGATATTGTGCGCAGCGGCGACATCGTGCAGGTGCGCGTCGTGGAGGTCGACCCGGCTCGCCGCCGCATCTCCCTCTCCCTGCTGGTGGAGGACGAGAACTAGCGGGGGAGAGCGCAAGCGTTCGCTGACCTGTTGAGCAATCCGCGAATGAGCATTCTCTAAAACCTTAGCTCCCGCAAGAGCGCACAAAAGCCCCGACAAACACTATCTGTGCCTGTCGGGGCTTTATGTAGGTTCGATTCGAGCTCTACGCCCGAGCTACACCTTAGAAGTCGATGTTCGCCGGGTCAGCGCCAATACGACCCTCGGGGCTGGAAAGCGCATCCACAGCCGCGATGTCCTCGGCGGTCAGCTTCACGTTCACCGACGCCAGGTTCTCCTCAATGCGGGAGGGGGTCACAGACTTCGGGATAGCCACGGTACCCTTAGCCAGGTGCCACGCCAGCACGACCTGCGCGGGGGTTGCGCCGTGGCGCTCCGCAATCTCAGCCAGCACGGGGTTCTGCAGCAGGTCGCTGCCGTTACCCAGCGGGCTCCACGCCTGAGTCGCAATGCCGTACTCGGCGTGAACGGCGCGTAGCGCCTCCTGCGAGAAGTAGGGGTGCAGCTCGATCTGGTGGATGACCGGAACCACGCCGGTCTCCTCGATAATCTCGCGCAGCTGCTCCTCGGGGAAGTTCGAAACACCAATCGAACGGACCTTACCCTGCTTCTGCAGCTCAATCAGCGCCCGCCAGGAATCCAGGTACAGGCCCTGCTGCGGCTTAGCCCAGTGAATCAGGTACAGGTCAACGTAGTCGGTGCCCAGCTTCTCCAGGGACGCCTCAAACGCCTCAAAAGCGCTCTCGTAGCCCTGATCGGAATTCCACAGCTTGGTGGTGAGGAAGATGTCCTCACGAGCCACGCCGGAGTTAGCGATAGCGCGGCCTACGCCCGCCTCGTTGCCGTAAATAGCGGCGGTGTCGATGTGGCGGTAGCCGATCTCCAGGGCGGTGGCCACGACCTTCTCGGCAACCTCGTCCTCAACCTGCCACACGCCGTAGCCCAGCTGCGGAATGGATCGGCCGTCGTTGAACTTTACGTTCGGTACGTTGTAGCTCATGATGCTCCTTTGGAATCTATGGGGAGGCGGCGCCTCCGTAAGTAGTCCTTCAAGGCTACGCCTCAGAGCCCCCGTTGAGAAGAGCCGGGCCGGAATCGGGCGTGAATCTAGCCGGAGGCGTAACCAAATGACAAAAATGACGGCGCCAGACACCTCCTCAGACTCGAGGGCGGCTACCGCTCAGGCTGGAGGGCGGCTATCGCTCAGGCTGGAGGGCGGCTATCGCTCGACAGCCGGCGCAAACAGCTCGCGCACATCCTCAGCCGTCACCGCCGCGGAGGCGAACTCGCCCTCACCGACCACCGCATCGAAGAGCGCGGCCTTAGACTCCTTGAGCTGCATGACCTTCTCCTCAATTGTGCCCTCGGCGACCAGACGGTAGACGTGCACCTCCTTGTCCTGGCCGATGCGGTGAATACGGTCCACCGCCTGCTGCTCGGCGGCGGGGTTCCACCACGGATCCATGATGAACACGTGATCCGCCTCGGTCAGGTTCAGACCGAAACCGCCAGCCTTGAGCGAAATGAGGAACACCGGCTCCTGACCGCTCGTGAACGCCTCGATGACCTCGGCGCGGTTGCGGGTCGAACCGTCCAGGTACAGGTGGCCGATGCCCTCCTCCGCCAGGCGCGCCGAAATGCTCTTGAGGTAGCCGGTGAACTGGCTGAACACCAGCACACGGTGGCCCTTCTCGAGCAGACCGGGCAGTTGCTGAACCAGGTAGTCGCGCTTGACCGACGACACCCCGGCGTAGGCTTCCGAATCAATCAGCGCGGCATCAAGCGCCAGGCGGCGCAGCAGGGTCAGCGACTGGAAAATCGTGAACCGGTTCTTATCCATATCCTCCAGCAGACCCAGCACCTTCTGGCGCTCACGCTGCAGATGCGTGTCATAGATGCGGCGGTGACCGGGAGCCAGCGGCAGGTTCACGCGCGTATCGTTCTTCGCCGGAAGCTCCGCCGCCACCAGCTCCTTGGTGCGGCGCAGCATGAGCGGGCGGATGCGCCGGCGCAGACGAGCAGCCGTCGCCGCGGCGTGCGCCGGGTCCTCGCCGGATTCCGCCGGGCGAGCGTACAAGTCACGGAACGCACGGGCGGAAGGGAACAGACCGTCCGCCACAATCGCCAGCAACGCCCACAGCTCCATGAGGTTGTTCTCGATGGGCGTGCCGGTCA
Organism: Rothia sp. HMSC072B04; assembly: GCF_001813725.1. Taxonomy (NCBI): domain Bacteria; kingdom Bacillati; phylum Actinomycetota; class Actinomycetes; order Micrococcales; family Micrococcaceae; genus Rothia; species Rothia sp. HMSC072B04. The sequence continues at coordinate 60,954 of NZ_KV813802.1, forward strand.
TCGCAATCTTGGTGCGTGCGGGCATTGCGCGGGCGATGGACCAGGCACGAGTGCCGGTGTTTTTGACGAATTGCGCCTCGTCCAGCAGGAGCGCACCCCAGCCTTCGGGGGCGGAGTGCTCGCCCGTGGAACCGCCAGCGCGCTCGTCAACGGTGTGCTTGTCAACGGCGCGGCCCAGCGTGCGGGCGTAGCCGGTGTATGCGTCCTCGTCCATGCGCAGCAGCGTATAGCTGGTTAGCACCAGGTGAGCCCCGGCGATGCGCTCGGCCAGCGGGGTCTTACCGGCGGTGGTTTCGGTGATGGTCACGACCTTTGCCTCGGGCAGGAAACGTTCCGCCTCCGCCGCCCAGTTGGTGATGACGGAGGTCGGCGCAACCACGAGGAAGGGCGCGAACGGCTCGACGCTCTCACCGCGCTCGGCGGCACGTTCGGAGGCAACACGGTGCTCCTCGATCGCGTAGGCGAGCAGGGCGAGAGCCTGCACGGTCTTACCCAGACCCATATCGTCGGCGAGAATACCGCCCAGCCGCTGCTCGTACAGGAACGACAACCACTGGAAACCCTCCACCTGGTAGGGGCGTAGGGTCGCCTGCAGGCCGGCGGGTACCGGGCGCTGAGTGATAACCCGACGGGAGGTCTTCTGAGGTGCGGGGGAATCCTGAACGCCCTTGTCAGGTGCTTTTTCAGTGCTTTCTTCGGCGCTTTCCTCGGCATCCTCCAGTCCCTCAACCAGCTCCAACAGCGAACGCACCTGAGCATCCCACCGCGCGGTCGTATGCACGCTCGCCGCCAGCGACTCCAGCTCAGAGAACAGCCCCGCCTGGTGACGGTTAATGCGCAGCTCACCGCCCGCATCGTCGAGTTCGCGAGCCTCCGCAATGAGGGTGCGCAGGGTCTTAAACTCGGGTCGACGCAGCGAGAAATAGGTGCCGTTACCGAGCAGAATACGGTCCGCCCCGCGGTCGAGCGCCTCAAAAATCTGTGCGAACGGCACGGTCCAATTGTTGACCTTCACCGCAATGCCCAGGCCGAACCAGTCACGAGAATTGCCCTCGCTCACGGTGATTTCAATGAGCGCGTCGGTGGCTTCCACGAACTCGGGCGGGGTGCCGTTGAAACGCACCCGAACGGCGGAAATGCGGCGTAGCTTCGGCAGCACGACGCTCAGCAGCTCGCGGGTTTCCCAGCCCTCGATGCGGCGCTCTTCTAAGCTGGCCAGGGCCGGATGCGCGGCCAGCACCGAGCGTACCGAGCGTAGCACGCGGGCCTCGAAGCGCTCGTCGCGCACCTCGCCGCCCTTCTCGCCGGGGTACCCGAAGACCGGCAGGCGCTGAACGCCGGATTCGTGTTCGGGGTCGGCCTCGAAGGGGTTGAGGGGGTACTCCCAGTGCCAGCCCAGCTGCGCGTCGTGGCGTATCTGCTCGTCAAAGCTGATTTCAAGCACCAGATGCGGCGGCTTCACGCGAGGTAGCGCCAGCGCCGGATCGGGGGTCAGGGAGGGAATGGAGCGGCTGAGCGCGGGCAGGTATTCCTTCTGGAATGTGGCGCGTTCCGCGGCGGGAATCTCAACGGTCCCAGCCGAGATGAGCGCCTCGGAGGCGGTGTCGAGCGGCTCGACCAGGGGGATGAGCGCCAGCTCCACGCCCTCGGGCAGGTTCGGGACCGCGGGGGTGGCGGGATGCGCCTGCTCGCCGGGGGACCAGGGAGCCGGCCCCTCCGAAGAAGGCTCGCCGGGGGTATTTTCGCGCCGGGCGCCTTCGCGGTAGGCAACATCGCCGGGAGCCGCTTCGACGCTCGCGGCGCTATCGGTTTGTGCCGCGGCCTGCTCCGGCTGTGCGGTTTGCTCAGACTGCACAAAGGCGCCGCGCCCCACCTCGTTCAGCGCGCCCGGCCGGGTGGTCTTCCAGTGCACGGCCTTGGCGGCATGCTCGTACTCCTGCTGCGCAAGCCCGCCGAGCGCGAAGAAGCCGGTGCGGGGCGTGCCCATGGGGTGGCAGTGGGCGGCCGGAAGCCAGAGCTGTCGCAGAAGCTCGCCCTCGCGCCCCTCCCAGCTCAGCGCGGCCTCGAGGAGTAGGCCCCCGTCCGGGTTCTCTTCGGAGTCCTCGGGCAGGGCGGCGGCGCGCAGGCGCACCCGCGCGGGCGGCAGGATGGCGTACTCCACCTCGCGTCCGTTGATTAGTAGCGGCAGGCCGATTTCCTCGGCGCGTGCGAGCACATCCCAGAGCAGGGCAGAGCCCGCGGCGCTGAGCGAAATCCAGTCGCGGTGCGAGGAGTACATGTTCTGCCAGGGGCGGGCAATCGAGTAGAGCTCGGCGAAGAAACGCTCGTGCTCCGGGTAGATGTCGTGGCGGCCGACCGGCCCGCCCACGCTCGAGGCGAAAGTGTCCCAGATGAGGCCGCCCTTGACCCAGCGGCCGGTTTTGGAGCGCATGAGCGGGCGCGCGAGTAGGTTGATGGCCGGGGTCGCCCCGGGCATGTTGCGGCCGCGCGCGTAGGATCCCGAGACGCTCATCGACAGGTCGAGCGCGCCGCTGACCCGTAGCGAATCGATGCCGGAAAGGTCCTGACGTGCGGAAAGAACCGAGGAGAGATTCTTGCGCCAGGCCGAAATCTTGGAGGCGGGTGCTGCCTCCCGAGTGCCGTCTGAGGGGAGGAGCGCCCCGCCGAGGGAACTGATGCCGAGGGATTCGAGGTCGAAGCCCTCCGACTCCTCGCGATTCGCGCGCGCGGTCGGGGTGGTCTCGGCGGAGTTGGGGCTCGGCAGGCGCGAGGCCACGGTCAGGGCCCCGGAGGCGCGTAGCGCCGCGAGCGGGTCCTGCGGCTCAGTGCCCGGAACCTCCGCCGCGCTCGCTTCTGGGCCGGTCGCTTCGGTACCTGTTGTTTCGGTGCCTGTTGTTTCGGAGCCGGTGGCCTCGGTTGCGAGGGTGCGCTCGCCGGGGGTTTTCGTCTCCGCGTCGGCGTCCTTCGCTCCCTGAATTTTGGTTCCGCGACCGCCGCTGTCGAGCGGGCCGATGGCCTGCGGGGTGAGAGCCCTGCCCGCTACGGAGGCGCGGTCCAGCGCGGTGAGCATGAGCGCCACGGCGTGCTTGCAATTGCTGACGACCGGGCAGGTGCATCGGGCGGCGAAGGCAGCCGAGCCGGCGCGCGGGGGGAAGAACCGAATCGTCACCTCGTAGGGCACGAGGGTGCTTCCGTTAACGAGCCCGGTGAGGGTGCGGTTGTCCTCGTCGTAGCTGTAGCGCACGACCTCGCGGTTGCGCTGGTAGGCGGCCCCGCGCTGGTAGGTGCGGTGGCCGACCTGTCGAATGATTTGGGGTACGGTGACGGGGATTTCGGGGAAAGGATTGTTGGGCACCTGCCCATTATCTCGCATCGGGTGAGGTACCGCCCGGCGGGCGGTCACCGCCGCCTGACCGCGCGTATCCCGGGCGCTCTGCGAGGCGAATTGAACACGCTGAAAGCGGCCGCCGCGCCCCGCGCGGGATTGGTCTGCGTGCTCGCGGAGGGGTGAAAGCGAGGGGCTGCGGAGGATCAAATATTACGTGTCGAGGCCGCCGTGGAATGGTACTAAACAATTTGATAAGCAAAAATACATGTGACCTGAATCTTTTGTGAAGAACACTTTACTTAAGGTGAGAACGTGCTGTAAGCTGGAGCCAGCTTCAAGAGTTTCGACTGATAAGCTCCGACTATGGTCGAACGCCAACCCCATGTTCACGGGTGGCTCGGATGACGAAGCGGTTTGTATTCACCACCGGAATAACCGGTGGTAATTGGTACAGACAAGAGCAACGCGAAAGGATCGCGCCACTCACGGCGCAGGTTGTCACATGTACAACGGCTCTGCAACCGAAGCAGCAATCTCTCTGAACCCCTCCCGCTCCTACCAGGAAAGCCTGCGTGCCGCAGCTGTCCCCGCGCGAGGCGGATACACCGCAGTCAGCATTGACGATTACTCCCGCATTTCTTCTAAGCGCGACGAGTTCCTGAACTTCCTTCTTCTGCCCAACCCCGAGGGCATCCCCGCTATTGAGTACGCCGGTCTGCGCGTAGCGTAGCATTAGGGGTATGAATTTCTCCGGTATGCTCCTGGACTCCGACGTTCTTGCGGAGATCCGTAAGGCGGATCCTGACCCCGCCGTGGTCGCTTTTCTGCGCCGCCGCTCGTTCCGACACATGTACATTTCTGTGCTGAGTATTGGCGAGCTGAAGGGCCTGTACCCCTACCCGGAAACTGATCGCTGGATTACCGAACTTCTTGAGCGCTTTGGTGACCACGTTATTAATGTGGATGCGCGTGTGAGCCTCGAGTGGGCCGGTCGTCAGGCGCCGCTCGGTGCGCATGCTGTGGGTCGTGATGATGCCGGTCCGCTGCCTACCGCCGCCCTGGAGGGTCTGATGGCGGCGAGCGCGAGCGCCTATGATTTGGAGCTGATTTCTTCTAAGGCGCAGGTGTACCGCGCCTGGGGTGTTGAAGCTTCCAACCCGTGGACTGAGGATTAAAACTTTGCCGGATACGCGCCCTCGCGTGCGTGTCTGTATGAATACCTGTGTGAATAGTTGTGAGAACCCGCTTTCGAGTGTTAATCGGAGGCGGGTTTCGTCGTTAATTCGTGGCATGATTGAAGGACGATGAAAAGCACCTCACCTATCTCGCGTTATTCCATGCCCATGCCTCTGTGGCTTCAGGGTGTTGTTGAGCTAATTGTTACTGCCCTGTTCTCTGCGCTTGCTGTGTTTGCGGCGATGTCTGCCGTGTGGGCGACCAAGGGTTTTGGCGACATGGAGTTCTCCTCCGTGGCCGCCATGTCGGCGCACCTGTGGCTTCTGATTCACGGTGTTCCTTTGGATCTTGCGGCTGCTTTTGGTGCTTCTGCCGGCACGATGACGCTGGTGCCGCTGGGTTTGAGTGTTCTGCCTCTGCTGCTCTGTTACCGTTCGGGTCGTCGCCTGGCGCGCGCCTCGTATGAGGGTGAGTTTTTGATTCCGGTGCTGTCCGGTTCGGTGACTTATGCGCTGATTAGTTCGGCGATGTACGGTTGGGCGAGCCCGCATCCGCAGCCTCTTCAGGCGTTGAATGCTGCCCTGGTGCCTTTGGGTATTGTGGTGGCTGGTCTGATGTGGGGTGGCTACCGTGAGGCGCGTTCGCTCTCGCGCATGGTGGGTGTTGATACTGCGGAGCAGATTTCGCAGATGAGTCAGTATTCGCGTTGGGCGGGTTCGTACGCCTGGGCTGTGGTGCGTGCTGCGGTGGTTGCTTTTGTGGCGCTGGTCGGTCTGGGCGCGGTGCTTTTGGGCATCGGTATTTTGGCGGGCTGGTCGCAGATTGTTGCCACCTACCAGGAGCTGCACGCGGGCGCTGTGGGTGATACTGCGGTGACTTTGCTGCAGCTGGGTTTCTTGCCGAACCTGGTGATTTATGCGATTGCGTGGTCGACCGGTGCCGGTTTCTCCTTTGGTGCGGGTACCTCGGTTGGTTTGACCAGTAGTGATGCCGGTACTTTGCCGATGCTTCCGATTCTGGGCGCTGTGCCCGAGTCGATGGGCACGTTCGGTCTGGTGGGTCTGCTGGTGCCGCTGGGTGCCGGTGCGATTGCTGGCTGGTGGTTCTTGCGTGAGGGTGAGGATCACCTGGATGAGTGGGTTGCCCTGAAGGTTCCGTTCCGCCCGCTGTCTGCGCTGATTTCTGCGGTGGTGCTGGGTGTGATGACCGGTATTATGACGTCGTTTGGTGCCCTGTGGCTGGGCTGGATTTCGTACGGCTCCCTGGGCATTGGTCGTTTTACGGAGGTTGGTGCTGAGCCGCTGACTTTTGCGGCGCATACCGCGTTGACGGTGGGTGCCGGCGTGACTTTCGGTATGTTGCTGAGCCGTGCCCTGGTGCCGGATAGTAGCCGTGAGCTGCCTCGTTTTGCGGATGAGCGCCCGAACCTGGGTGAGCGTCTGATGAGTTTTACTGCCTCGACCCGTGAGCGTTTTGCACAGGGCCGTGAGCATTTTGCGGAGCGTCGTGAGCAGCGTGCGCAGGAGCGTGCGGAGCGTATGGAGCGTGAGGCTGAGGAAGCGGCCGCACGTGAAGCCGCTGAGCGTGAAGCTGCAGAGCGCGAGGCTGAGGAAGCTGCGGCACGCGAGGCGGAAGAGACGGCACGCGCGGCTGCATCTAAGAAGGCTTCTGAGAAGAATGTTTCTGAGCCTGAGCAGTCTGTTGTGTCTGAGGTGGCGACCGGTCATGTTCCGGTGCATCCGCAGGAGCCGGTGGTTGCCGTCCCCGTGGAGGCGACCGAGCAGCTGGCGCAGCGTGCGGCGGCGGATGCTTTCGCCGAGATTGTTGCAGAGCGCGAAGAGGCGGCTGAAGAGCCCGCTTCCGAAGAGGCTGCTGCTGAAGAGAGCCCCGCTGAGAAGTACGAGCCGATTGAGGCCGTTCAGCAGGTCGATTACCTGCACTCTGCCCATGCTGACTCTGCCTACGTTGACTCTGGGCAGGCTGAGGATTACGAGAGCATTGAAGCATCTGTTGAGCCTGCCTCCAATGAGCATGCTGCTGACGAACACGGCACCTATGATCCCGCCCTGTACGCGCATGACCCCTCCGAGGAGGAGACTCGCGAGCTGATTCAGGAGCCCGTCTACGAGGCTGCTGAACCTGTGGCAGCTGAGCGTGAGAGTGCTGTTGAAGAGCCCGCGGAGCAGGCGCCGCGTTCGAAGGGCCGCGCGAGCCGCATTATGGCGTACTTCGGCTTTGGTATTGAACAGCCTGCCGCAGCGCAAGGTGCCGAGCCGACTGAGGGTTCCCACGCTGAACCCGCCCCGCAGGATTCCGCGCAGGACCGCGCGCTTGAGCGTGCGCAGAAGCGCGAGGCGAAGAAGGCGGCTAAGGCGGCACGCAAGAAGCAGAAGAACGACCTAGAGCGTGATTTTGTGAATCGTGAGCTGGATGTCCTCTCTGCCGATCAGGCGATGAACCGCATCTTTGAGGTTCGTAGCCAGACCGGCATCCTTCCGCTGGTGACCGATGAGGCGTCTACCGTGGAGCTGCCCCCGCTGGATGTCAGCTCCTCGAAGTCCCAGGGCTCTAATGCGCAGGGTTCTAACGCCCGCAAGAAGAACTAGCGCGCAGAACCCCTAACGAGCTGCAGAAGAGCTAGAGCTGGACGTGCCGGTGAGCTTATCCATCGTGCCCTGGAACTTCTGGTCGCAGGTGTACATGTCGGTCTGGGTCAGCGCGGCGGCGCGGCACTCCCGGTACTCCTGCGCGCCGGGCATGAGGGCAAGACCGATGCCGCCCAGCAGGGTCATTGCGCCGTAGATAATGCTGACGCCCGCGGCAATGTAGAAGAACCAGGGGCCGCGGTATACCGCGGTGCGCACGATCGCAATAATGCTCAGGGTAATGCCGGCGAGCGCGAAGAGGAAGAGCGCCAAGAAAAGCGGCATCGTGGAGAGCACGAAGGAAGACGCCGCAAAAATCACCAGCGCGGCAGCAATCAGCATGAGCGAGGTGCGAATATTCGCTTTCTGCTGTTCGATGGGGTCGATGGGCTTGCGCGGCTTCTTACCCTGAGGTCCTCGAGGCTGCGGCATCATGTTTTGCGGCGCCTGCTGCGGCGCTCGCGGCGGAACCTGCTGGTTCTGCGGTGCACCGTTGTTCGGGGTGGGCTGCTGCGGTGCGTTGTTCGGTGCGTTGTTTGGTGCGTTGTTTGGAGTGTTCTGCGGGGGAGTAGACATACCTATAAGGGTACCGTCCCGTGCGCCCGCGACCTATTGAGTTCGCGACCTGTTGAGTTTGCGTCTGCTGAACCCCGGTAGGAGTCCTCCCGCCGGGGTTTCTTTGTGCTCGCCTTTGGGCTTTGGGTCTGTTGTGAACCTCGTACCCCTTTGGATAAGGGTGTGAGACGGGTTATACTAGTCGGGTGCGAATTGTGGTTATGGTATCCGGCTCCGGAACGAATCTTCAGTCCATCCTCGACGCCGTAGCGGCGGGCGAGCTTCCCCTCGAAATTGCGGCAGTGGGCGCCGACAAGCCCTGTCTGGGTATTGAACGTGCCCAGGCGGCGGGTGTACCCACTTTCCTGGTGCAGCCCGGCGACTACGCCGACCGCCTCTCCTGGAACCGCGCGCTGGAAGAAAAGATTGCTTCCTACGACCCCGATTACATTGTGTTCGCTGGCTTCATGCGCATTGTTGACGCGCAGCTGGTCGAGCGTTTCAGCAACCGCATTATTAACACCCACCCGGCCCTGCTGCCCTCCTTCCCGGGTGCGCACGGCGTGCGTGACGCCCTGGCGCACGGTGTGAAGATTACCGGCCTGACCGTCCACTTTGTGGATGCGGGCGTTGACACCGGCCCCATCCTCGCCCAGGCGGCAGTGCCCGTTCTGGATGACGACACCGAAGAGACCCTGCACGAACGCATTAAGGTGCAGGAGCGCCGCCTGCTCGTGCAGACCATCGCGTCTCTCGCTGAATCTCACAGCTAATTCCGTCCACTAAACTTTTCGCGGCGGAACGAGCCGAGCTCAAACCCCGCCGCCCACACACGTTCCGTTGTGGCACCCGAGTACCCCTGAGGGGAAGGTGCACAGCGGCGGGGAATACCCCCACACATATCCTGTCTATCCGGGCAGGCTACGTCCATCCACCAGCTGTGCCGCCGAAATCCGGCGTGCACGTCTAAAGCATCGGAGTATTTGTGTCTCTTATTGAGCTCGATCGCGTGCCCCTGCGCCGCGCCCTCATTTCCGTCTACGACAAGACCGGTCTGGAGGAGTTCGCCCGCGGCCTGCACGAGGCTGGCGTCGCGCTGGTCTCCACCGGCTCTACCGCATCCACCATCGCGGCAGCAGGCGTACCCGTCACCGAGGTCACCGAAGTGACCGGTTTCCCCGAGTGCCTCGAAGGCCGCGTGAAGACCCTGCACCCGCGCATCCACGCAGGTATTCTGGCGGACCGCCGCAAGCAGGAGCACATCGACACCCTCGGCGAGCTGGATGTCGAGCCTTTCGACCTGGTCGTCGTGAACCTGTACCCCTTCGTTGAGACCGTTGCCTCCGGCGCCGGTCAGGACGCCATCATCGAGAAGATTGACATTGGCGGCCCCTCCATGGTTCGTGCAGCTGCGAAGAACCACGACGCTGTCGCTATTGTTGTGGATCCCGCCGATTACGCACGCACCGTTGAGGCCGCTAAGAACGGTGGCTTCTCCCTGGATGAGCGCCGCCGCCTGGCCGCCGGCGCTTTCGCCCACACCGCCGCATACGACACCGCTGTGGCTACCTGGACCGCATCCCAGTTCCTGCAGGATGAGGACGCTAACTTCTGGCCCCCGTACGCTGGCCTGGGCTTCGAGCGCAGCGAGACCCTGCGTTACGGTGAGAACCCGCACCAGCGTGCCGCCCTGTACGTTGACCCCGCCGCTGCCCCCGGTATTGCTCAGGCGGAGCAGGTGCACGGTAAGGCGATGAGCTACAACAACTACGTTGATGCTGATGCCGCTCTGCGTGCCGCTTACGACTTCGACGAGCCGGCTGTTGCCGTTATCAAGCACAACAACCCCTGCGGTATTGCTGTGGCAACCCCCGGTGCGGCTGACCCGATTGCGGACGCTCACGCGAAGGCGCACGCTTGCGACCCGCTGTCCGCGTACGGCGGCGTGATTGCCGCTAACCGCCCGGTGACCGCCGCTATGGCTCAGACCGTCAAGGGCATCTTCACCGAGGTGATCGTGGCTCCCGGCTTCGAGCCCGAGGCGCTGGAGATCCTGCGTGAGAAGAAGAACCTGCGCCTGCTGGTTCTGCCCGAGAACTTTGCCCGCGAGGCTATCGAGTACCGCCCCATTTCCGGTGGCGCACTCTTCCAGGAGGCTGACCGCCTACAGGCTGAGGGTGACGACCCGAAGAACTGGACCCTGGTTGCCGGTGAGCCGGCTGACGAGGCAACCCTGCGTGACCTCGAGTTCGCGTGGCGTGCACTGCGTTCGCCCAAGTCCAACGCTATTCTGCTTGCCGATAACGGTGCCGCCGTGGGCATCGGCATGGGCCAGGTGAACCGCGTGGATTCCTGCAAGCTTTCGGTGGAGCGCGCGAACACTCTCGGCGGTGAAGGTAACGAGCGTGCCCGCGGTGCGGTTGCCGCATCCGACGCGTTCTTCCCCTTCGCTGACGGCCTGCAGGTGCTGCTGGACGCCGGCGTGCGTGCCGTCGTGCACCCGGGCGGTTCGATCCGCGACGAGGAAGTTATCGAGGCGGCTAAGGCTGCTGGCGTGACCATGTACCTGACCGGTACCCGCCACTTCTTCCACTAAAAATGTGTAGCGGGCTCAGCCTGCGCTGAGCTGCCCGCTGTGAGCGGGGCATTCTAGGGTGAACCTTCTGGTGAGCCTGGGATGCCCCGCTTTTTCATACTCTCCACCTGGGACATTCGTGTTGGAACATCTGCGGTGGAGCATCCGTATTGTGGGCAGTCGTATTTATAGAATTTTTGCTCTATTTTGCGCCGGATTTGCGCATGAGGGCGCGTCAACAGCGACCAGGATGCGCACGGATTGGCTAAAAGTTCGCTAGGATTAGGGTGTGCCTAAAGTCAGCGAAGAATACAAAAAGAACAGGCGTTCTCAGATTGTAGAGACCGCCCGCGAATGCTTCATCAAGCAGGGTTATCAGAAGGCTTCGATGAGCGAGATTATTGCGGCCACTGGCCTGTCTGCTGGAGCGATTTATAACCACTTCTCCTCCAAGGATGAGATTATCCTGGCGGCAGCCCGCATGGACATGGCGCCTTTCGACCGTATCCGCGCCGAACAGCCCTGGGACTACGTGTTCGGGTGCCTGAAGGTGCTGGACACCCCCAAGATTCGCCGTCACCTGCTCGTCACCTGGGGCGAGGCTGTGGCAATGCCGCAGCTGGCGACCGTGGTGTCTGAACAGCTGAGCTACCTGCGCGATCAGTCCCTGGAGCGCTACCGTGCCTGGGGAGCCGCTGAGCTGGACTTCACCGAAGAGGAGCTTGAAGAGTGGCTGACCGTTATCGGTGCCGCGGTGCTGTCGGTGCTGACCGGTTACGTGGTGCAGACCCAGCTGGTCGCTGGCGGTAAGAAGGAGAGCGCTCGCGAGGCGTACCTGGAGTACGCTTCCGCTATTCTGCGTCAGGCGTAGGGCGCACAGACCTGCGTAAACTGCCGCCAATAAGCCCGCCGGGGTGTGTTGTGCGCCCCGCGCCGGACTCGCGCAGACACCGTGAAAACTTCATCGTGATGCTTGGTAAAGCCCGTTTTCCTTCTCGAAGGAAAGCGGGCTTTACGGTATTATGAGGTGTAGCTCATATTTTTTTCATTCGGGGTTTTCAGTTGGAGGCGCCCGCCGCCTCCTGAAGAACGCCCGGCATACGCCGCGGAAACCCCGATGATGAGCGACCGAAGATAACGCAAAAACACTCCCAGGAGCGTAATGTCCGAGCAGAAGATCCTCGAGATGCCCCTCGCCGACCTCGACCCCGAGGTTGCAGAAGCCATTGAGCTGGAGCGCAAGCGCCAGCAGAACACCCTCGAGATGATTGCATCCGAGAACTTCGTCCCCCGTGCCGTCCTCGAAAGCCAGGGCTCGGTGCTGACCAACAAGTACGCTGAGGGTTACCCCGGCCGCCGCTACTACGGCGGTTGCGAATTCGTTGACATCGTTGAGTCCCTCGCTATTTCCCGCGTGAAGGAACTCTTCGGCGCTGAGCACGCAAACGTTCAGCCCCACTCCGGCGCGCAGGCGAACAACGCCGTCATGCATGCACTGCTGAACCCCGGCGACACCATCATGGGTCTGTCCCTGGCACACGGCGGCCACCTGACTCACGGCATGAAGCTGAACGTCTCCGGCAAGCTGTACAACGTTGTCGCCTACAGCGTGGACGAGAACGGCCGCGTTGACATGGAGCAGGTGCGTGAACTGGCGCTGGCTGAGCGCCCCAAGCTGATTATCGCCGGCTGGTCCGCGTACCCCCGTCAGTTGGACTTCGCTGCGTTCCGCGCGATCGCTGACGAAATCGGCGCGTACCTGTGGGTGGACATGGCCCACTTCGCGGGCCTGGTGGCTGCGGGTCTGCACCCGAACCCCGTCCCGCACGCACACGTGGTCTCCTCCACCGTACACAAGACTCTGGGCGGTCCCCGCTCCGGCTTCATCCTCTGCACCGAGGAGCTGAAGAAGAAGATTGACTCCGCAGTGTTCCCCGGCCAGCAGGGTGGCCCGCTCATGCACGTGATTGCCGCGAAGGCTACCGCGTTCAAGGTCGCCGCATCTGACGCGTTCAAGGACCGCCAGAAGCGCACCGTTGAGGGCGCACAGATCCTGGCGAACCGCCTGCTGCAGCAGGATGTGAAGGACGCCGGCGTTTCCATCGCATCCGGCGGTACCGACGTTCACCTGGTGCTCGTTGACCTGCGCGACCACGCCCTCAACGGCAAGGAAGCAGAGGACCTGCTGCACCAGGCTGGTATTACCGTCAACCGTAACGCCGTGCCGAACGACCCGCGCCCGCCGATGGTGACCTCCGGTCTGCGTATCGGTACCCCCGCACTGGCAACCCGCGGCTTCGACGCTGAGGGCTTCACCGAGGTAGCCGACATTATCGCTTCCGTACTGCTGCCGAACCCGGACATCGCTGCGCTGCGTGCCCGCGTTGAGGCACTGTGCGCCAAGTACCCCCTCTACCAGGGCAGCGAGAACTGGTAGACCCATGAATGACCCCGTTCGCTCAACATCCCTTCGTGGGCGCTGAGCGGGCGGGGTTATTTCGCCCTCTTACTTTTTACCGCCCTGCCCGCTACACCCGTTCAGGGACGTAGCGGGGGAGTGGTACCTCTAGGGGTACACCCTAGAACCCAACACACAGACCGTCCGTTTCGGCGAACCCGCCGCAATCTATGGAAGGAAAAAACAATGCCCCAGATTCTAGACGGTAACGCAACCGCCGCAGCCATCAAGGAAGAGCTGAAGGAGCGCGTCGAGGCGCTCAAGGCTAAGGGTATTACCCCCGGCCTGGGTACCGTGCTGGTCGGTGACGACCCCGCATCTCGCTCGTACGTGGGCGCTAAGCACCGCGACTGCGCAGAGATCGGTATTAACTCCATCCGTGTGGACCTGCCCGGTGACATCACTCAGGAAGAGCTCGACGCAGAGATCGACAAGCTGAACAACGACCCGGCGTGCACCAGCTACATTGTGCAGCTGCCCCTGCCCAAGCACCTGGACACCAACCGCGTGCTGGAGCGCATCGCCCCCGAGAAGGACGCTGACGGCCTGCACCCGACCAACCTCGGCAAGCTCGTGCTGAACGTTTCTGAGCCGCTGGATTCCCCGCTGCCTTGCACCCCCAACGGTGTCATTGAGCTGGTGAAGCGCCACGGTATCGACTGGAACGGTAAGAACGTTGTGGTGCTCGGCCGCGGCATTACTGTGGGTCGCCCGCTGGGTCTGCTGCTGACCCGCCGCGAGGTGAACGCAACCGCAACCCTGGCGCATACCGGTACCGAGAACCTGGACGAGGTGCTGCGCGAGGCTGACGTCATTGTTGCCGCTGTGGGTGTTCCGCACGTGCTGAAGGCTCACCAGGTCAAGGACGGTGCAATCCTGCTGGACGTTGGCGTTTCCCGCGCTGAGGACCCGGAGACCGGCAAGAAGAAGCTCTTCGGCGACGTTTCCCCGGAAGCTGCGCAGAAGGCGTCCTGGGTTTCCCCGAACCCCGGCGGCGTGGGCCCGATGACCCGCGCGGAGCTGCTGGTGAACGTGGTTGAGACTGCGGAGCGTCAGGCGGCGTAAGGCTCGCAACATTTCAGAGCTGATAACTCAAAAGGGCGGTGCCCCGGTAGATTGTTCTACCGGGGCACCGCCCTTCACACTGTCATCACAATCGAAAAGGCAGATGCTAGAGAATCATCTCGTAGAAGTAAGCATCGGCAAGGTACAGGGTCTCTGCGTACTCGACGGGGCTACCTTCTTCGGTGTAGCCGGTCGCGCAGACCTTGAACGCCGCCTCGCCCACGGGAACCTGGTGGTTGAACGCCTCGGCGTCGGCGTCGGTGAAGAGCGCCGCGCTGGTGCGTACGCGGGCGTGCTTAATGGCGTTGGGGGTGTCGGCAAGCTGGTCTAGCGAGCTCATCGCACCGGACATCTCCGCCATCATGGCGTCCAGGATGCTGCTTGCGGCGGCCTTGACAAAGTAGGAACGCTCAAAGCCAATGACTTCGTGGTTGGCAAGACGCAGACGACGCACGAACAGCACCTGCTCGCCCACCGGCACGGATAGGTGGGTGGAAATCTCTTCGGTGGCGTCCACCCAGCGGGTCGCAATCATGCGGGTGGAGCCCTCAAAACCGCGGCGGCGCATATCGTCAACGAAGGTGTCCACGCGCGGAATGTAAGTGGCGTCGGTGCGCTCGGCAACGTAGGTGCCGGAGCCCTGCACGTTGTAGAGCAGGCCGCGTTCAATCAGAACCTTCAGGGCGCTACGAACCGTCTGGCGGCTCACCCCAAAGTTCTGCTGAATCATGCGTTCGGTGGGCAGCTTATCGCCGGGCTTGCCGGGAATAATGTAGCGCTGCTCAATGTAGTGGATGACCTGCTCGTACTTCGGGCCGGGAATCGGGGGTAGCTCGTAGCGGCTCTCAGCGTTGTGAGCGGTACTTTCGGAGGCGGAGGTGCCCGCAGGATGTGAGGGGGCACCGTGGTCGGTGGTATGTGAGGAGTGTGAATTCATCACCCAATAGTTTACCGTTCAGCCAGAGAAAAAACGCGCACGAGTGAAAATTTCTCTTCCCTCAAACTGGCATAATTAAGACTATGCATTTTTCTAACACCCCTGCACCGCGCCCGAGCGGTCTGCTTCGCGTGGCGAGCGTGAATGTGAACGGTATCCGAGCCGCCTACAAGAAGGATATGGCGGCGTGGTTGGCGAGCCGTGACATCGACATTCTCTGCCTGCAGGAGGTGCGCGCCCCCGACGCTATCGTGCGTGAGCTGCTGGACGAATCCCAGTGGCATATTCTGCACGCGGAGGCTGCCGCGAAGGGCCGCGCCGGTGTACTGGTGGCGACCCGCCGCACCCCGAACTCAGCCGGTGAAGTCCTGGAGAATCAGCCGGTGGCGACCCGCTCGAATATTGGCGAAGAGTACTTTGACGATTCGGGCCGCTGGGTTGAGGCGGACTACGTTCTGCCCAACGGTAAGACCCTGACCGTGGTCAGCGCCTACGTTCACTCCGGTGAGGTCGGCACCCAGAAGCAGGACGATAAGTACCGTTTCCTGGAGCGCATGCTGGTGCGCATGCCTGAACTGGCAAAGCACTCAGACCACGTGCTCATCGTGGGCGATTTGAACGTGGGCCACACCGAGCTGGACATTAAGAACTGGAAGGCTAACCAGAAGCGTGCCGGCTTCCTGCCGGAGGAACGCGCCTACTTTGACCGCTTCTTCGGCGATATCGGCTACCGCGATGTGGCTCGTGAGCTGGCGGGTCAGGTGCCCGGCCCCTACACCTGGTGGTCTTACCGCGGTAAGGCGTTCGATAATGACGCAGGCTGGCGTATCGACTACCACATGGCGACCCCGGCGCTCGCCGAAAGCGCCGTGGAAGCGGTCGTGGACCGCGCGGCAAGCTACGACGAGCGTTTCAGCGATCACGCGCCGCTCGTGGTTGACTACCGCATCGGTGAGTAAGACGCGGACCCACCTACAGATAAGTTTTTGAAGATGTGCTGCACCGTCCGCAGCACCGCACAGGAAGAACTGCACAGGAAATAACTATGGCAGACGAAAAGAAGCAGGATAAGTCCCTCATCCCTAACGCCTCTCAGCAGAAGGCACGTATCTACTCGGGTGCGCAGCCGTCGGCTGATTCGATGCACCTGGGTAACTACATTGGTGCTGTGAACAACTGGGTGGCGTTGCAGGACGACCCGAATAACGAATGTCTGTTCTTTATCCCGGATATGCACGCCATCACCGTTCCTCAGAACCCCGAGGAGCTGCGTGAGCGTACCCGCCTGACCGCGGCGCAGTATATCGCCTCCGGCATTGACCCGACCCGCACCCCGCTGTTCGTGCAGTCGCACGTGCCCGAGCACGCCCAGCTGGCGTGGGTTCTGAACTGCTTCACCGGCTTCGGCGAGGCCTCCCGTATGACCCAGTTCAAGGACAAGTCCCAGAAGCAGGGCGCCGAGAACGCCTCCGTGGGCCTGTTCACCTACCCGATTCTGATGGCCGCCGACATCCTGCTCTACCAGGTGGACGGCGTGCCCGTGGGCGAGGATCAGCGTCAGCACCTGGAGCTGACCCGTAACCTGGCTCAGCGCTTCAACTCCCGCTTTGGTGAGACCTTTGTGGTGCCCGATCCGGTGATTCTGAAGGAAACCGCTAAGATTTACGACCTGCAGGACCCGACCTCGAAGATGTCCAAGTCTGCAGCCACCGACAAGGGCCTGATCAAGCTTCTGGACACCCCCAAGACAACCCAGAAGAAGATTAAGTCCGCCGTGACTGATGACGGCTCCGTCATCGCCTACGACCGCGAGGCTAAGCCCGGCGTCTCCAACCTGCTCTCCATCTACTCGGCAATGACCGGCGAGAGCATCGATGAGATCGTGGCACGCTACGAGGGCAAGATGTACGGCCACCTGAAGGTCGACCTTGCCGATATCGTGGTGGAGCGCCTCACCCCGGTGCGTGAGCGTACCCTCGAGCTGATGGACGACCCCGCCGAGCTGGATCGCCTGCTGGCTGTGGGCGCATCCGCTGCCCGCGAGATCGCTACGGTCACCATTGAGAACGTGTACAAGAAGGTTGGCTTCCTGCCTGCCGCAGCAATCTAGCGCGCTGTTCAGCCAGTCCGGCTGAGACGCCGCATTACCTGCACGATTGAGATGACAGCACAAGAGAACTCTTCGAGCCCCACGACGGCTCCTGTATCCCCGACTCTGAAACCCGGTCACCGCTACCTGAGCGTTATTGCGCACGTGAGCGGTGAGAATGTTCAGCGCCTGGAAGAGTGGAAGCGCGCGGTAGCCGGTGGTGCGGTGGCGCCTATCAGCACCCACGTGACCGTGTACCTGACGGAGCTGAACGAGTCTCTATTGGCTGCGGTGCAGTCCCCGCAGTTCCGCGAGGCGCTGGACACCCCGCGTTTTGAGGCGCGCTGGGGTTCGGTACACTCCTTCCGCCCGGTAACCGAGGTGGAGTACCTGAACCTGGAGGCGGGTAAAACCGAGTTCGAGCAGATTCACCAGAAGCTGGTTGAGCTATTCGGTGCCGGCGCGGCATCCTTCCCCTACGTGCCGCACGTGACCCTGGGCCACGGCTTGAGTGAGGAGCAGGTGGCGAACGCCCGCAAGGTGTTTGACGCTCTGCCCGCCGAGCAGCGTACCTTCACCGTGGATCACCTGCACTGCTACTCCTACGATGGGCAGAACTGGGAAGAAATTGGGGGTCTGCCGCTGCGTTAGTAGCTGGCGCATAAACCCTGCATGCACAAAGAGAGATGCGACCGATAGGTTATCGGTCGCATCTCTCTTTATGTTTTCGCTAGGGTTGCTTCAGCGTGAGAACCCTAGCGGGAGTGGCCCTCGTGAGGCTCGCCAGACTCGCCGGATTAGTGTGCGTCAGCGGAAGCCGAGCCGTGAGCTTCTGCGCCGTGTGCCTCTGCCTCAACCGGTGCAGCGTTCGCAGAAGAAACACCCAGGATCTCGTTCGGGGTCTTCGGAAGCTCCACGCTCATCAGCTCCTTCGGTGCTGCCGGGTTCGACAGGGACACCGCAATGAGCTTCTTGGTCGCCGGATCGGTCACGTAGGCGGTCTTACCGTCCACCCACAGTGCCGGACGCTCGTCCTGCCACGTCTCAGACTCGGTCCACGCCTCCATGAGCTGTACGGAGCCCAGCTCAGTGCCGGTCGCCGGATCGAAGACGCGCAGCTTACCGTCGGTGGTCAGCAGCAGGGCCTCACCCTGGGGGCCGCGACCCAGCGAACGGAAGGTGTAACTCACGCCAGAAGGCAGGGAGTAGACGGTGCGGGTTGCCGCAACGGTGTCGATGATGGAGAACTTCTCGGGGCGCTCCAGTTTAGCGTCCTTATCGGTCTTGTAGTCCGCCAGAACGTACTGGGAATCGGCCTTACCCGCCTGGTTGCCCGAGCGCGAGTACGGGTCCTCGGGGTTGGTGATCTTGGTGAACTTGCCGTCCTTGTAGACCAGCGCGCCGTCGGTGCAACCGATGGTGAATGCACCGTCCTTGGCGATGGCTTCACCGTGAACGCCGGGGCAGGCGGGGCTCTCGGTGACAGTCTTGCCCTGAGCATCCACAACAGCGGCACCGGTGCGGGTCTTGGAGTCGCCGACCGCTACCAGGTACTGGTCGTTGGGCAGCGGGATTGCGAAGCCGTGGTGAGGCTTCGGCAGGGTGACGGTCGTGGTCTCCAGGGAGGAGGCGGTGCGCTTGTCGTGGGTCAGCTTCGCCGGGTCGTACACGGCGAAGGAGCCGGTGCCGTCAGCGAATGCCGCGACCTTGCCGTTGTCCTTGATGACGTGACCGGTGTGGTCAGCCGCCAGAGACAGCGAAGACAGCGACGGGGAAGTGGTGTAGTAGTGCGAGTGGTCGCCGTGCGCTACGGACCATACGCCGGTGTCCAGGAAGGTGTAGCTGTTGCCGTCTGCAACGACGAGGTGGCGGTTATCGCCAGCGTCAGAGAGGCGCAGGAAGCCTTCCTTGGGGATGTCTGCGAGCAGCTTCATGTCCTTGGCGTCGTAAACGAGCACGCCGCCGTCGTAGGTGATGGCAACGCGGCTTGCCGCGCCCTTGCCCTCGGTGATGGGTGTGGGGGTTGCGCTTGCAGAGGTAGAAGCGCTGGGGCTGGTCTGCGTATTCTGGCCAGTCTGGGCGTTCTGGGTGGTCTGGGAGCCGCATGCGGTCAGGGCGAGGGCGGCTACTGCGCCGAGTGCGCCGGCGCGGGTGAGGAAAAACTTACGGGTCATGTGCATGCACCAAGATTAACATGAGAATGGTTCTCTATAGTGGTTGATCCTTGGCTTGTATCAGACTCTGGAAGTGCAACCTACACAGGGCGCATAAGACATTCTGCCCCTGCTCAGCCGCATGGAGTATCCTTCCGCGTCCCACTAGGCAAAAGCCTTGAAACCGCCCGCAAAATGAGCCATTAGGGCAAAAGAAAACCGGCTCCCTTCCGAAAAGAAGAGAACCGGTTTTGAAAGAGGTGTCTTTTGCTCGAGTAGGGGTCATTGCCCACTCAGGGTTAAAAATTTAGAGGAGGTTGTTCAGGCCTCGCGCCTTAATCTCGCCCACGGCATCCTTGACAGCCTGTGCCTTGGAACGCGGGGCGACCAGCAGAGCATCGGGGGTGTCAACCACAACGATATCGTCCAAGCCAATCACGGAGATCTTACGCTCGGTGTTCGCGACAATAATGCCGGAGCAACCGTGGTTAATGACGTTGTCCTTCTCGCCGAGGATGGTCAGCTCTTCGCCGCTCTTCTCGGTGTTCAGGCGAGCCACAGCGTCGAAGTCTCCAACGTCGTCCCAGCTGAAGGAGCCGGGAACCATGGCGACGTCACCTGCGGCTGCGGCGGGCTCTGCCACGGCGTAGTCAATAGCGGTCTTCGGCAGGGTCTCCCAGACACGCTCCATAACGGCCTCGCGCTCGGGGGTGTCCCATGCGTTAGCAATCTCCATAATGCCTGCGTACAGCTCAGGCTCATTCGCCTCGAGGTGCTTGAGCATCAGGGCGGCAGGTGCCACGAACATGCCTGCGTTCCAGGTGTATTCACCGGAGTCCAGGTACTTCTGTGCGGTGGCGGTGTCCGGCTTCTCCACGAAGGTGTCCACTGCGTGTGCGTTGGGAGCACCCTCGATGCCCAGGGGCTCGCTGGCATGAATGTAGCCAAACGCGCTGGAGGGCTCGGTGGGGGTAATGCCGATGGTGACAATCTTGCCGGTTGCCGCGGTGGTGACAGCTTCGGTCACCACACGGTGGAACTCATCCACGGGGCTGATGACGTGGTCAGCTGCGAAGGAGCCGATGATGGCGTCCGGTTCGCGGCGGTGGATGATAGCGCAAGCCAGACCGATAGCTGCAGCCGAGTCCTTGGGGGAGGGCTCCAGTACCAGGTCAGCGGCACGCAACTCAGGAATCTGCTGGGTAACCGCATTGGCGTGCGAAGTGCCGGTAACTACCATGACGGAACCGTTGCTGAGATCGATGAGACGGTCGTAGGTGTCACGCAACAGGGAATTGCCCGACGAGGTAAGATCGAGCAGGAATTTCGGGGCATGCGCGCGGGACAGGGGCCACAAACGCGAGCCAACACCGCCGGCGGGAATAAGCGGGCGGAATCGAGTGAGTGCAGTATTCATCGCTTCAAGAATAGCGGGTGAATTTGTCATATATCGAATTCTTTTAGGTTTTAACAAAAAAGTGTCAGGCGGCTCTCATTTAGGTGATGTTTGAGGTTAGGTTAAGGTAAGTTCCGTACAAACACAGGGGATTAGGGGATATCGTAAAGAAAATGTGCCCTAATTTGCTTTTAGAACCTGTAAAAAAACCCTAAACAGGGTGTCAGTAAGCTGTGAATTTACCTGATATCTTGGAAGTAACAGACGAACAAAAGCAGTCGGTGAGCACACAGCTGTGCCTGGAAGCTGGGGCCTAAAAATGCGGTACCAGAACCCAGACGCTCGCCGTCGCAGCAGGAGGTTATTCAGTGTTGAATGGTTCTAAAGGAACCCTCTACCGCGGCCGCTGGGGCATGTGGTCCTGGGTTGCTCATCGCATTACCGGTATCGCGATTTTCTTCTTCCTTCTTGTACACATCCTAGATACTGCCGTCGTGCGTATCTCCCCGGAGGCCTACAACGGTGTACTGAGCCTGTACAAGAACCCCATCATGGGCCTGGGCGAGACCGCGCTTGTCGCCGCCATCGTCTACCACGCGTTCAACGGTATTCGTATTATCCTTATTGACTTCTGGGGTAAGGCAACCAACTCGCACGTGGAGCACATCCAGGCGAAGAACAAGGACGGCAACGTCGAAATCAGCCAGAAGGCAACCTACATGCACATCAAGATTCTCTGGGTTGTGCTTTTCCTCTGGGCAATCACCGTTGCTGGCTTTGCCGCACGTCACCTGCCGATCGTTTTCTCGCACATGGGAGGTCACTAAACTATGGCTACTCCGCTTAAGCCCCGCACCTATGTACCCCGTCTGCGTGACAACCGCATCGACGGTGTGAAGTACAACCGCTCCTCCTCCAAGCGCAACAACTTTGAGATGTTCGCTTGGCTGGGTATGCGCCTGTCCGGCGTCGTACTCGTCGTGCTGATTTTCGGTCACCTGTTCTCCAACCTCATGGTCGGTGACGGTATCCACGCCATCGACTTCGGCTTCGTGGGCGGCAAGTGGGCTAACCCCTTCTGGCAGGTCTGGGATCTGCTGTTGCTCTGGCTGGCTATGCTGCACGGTGCTAACGGCATCCGCGTCATCATCGATGACTACGCTGAGAAGGACCGCCTGCGCGTTTGGCTGAAGGTCATTCTCTTCGCAGCATGCGCATTCGTCCTGCTGGTTGGTACCCTCACCATCTTCGCGTTCGACCCCTGCCCCTCCGGCGCAGCGGCTGAACTGCTCCCCAGCTTCTGCTCGGCACGCTAACGGCGACGTATCCGAGACAAACGAAAACATCTAAAACACAGAAAGAACATCATGCAGGTACATAAGTACGATGTAGTGATCGTCGGTGCCGGTGGCGCAGGTATGCGTGCCGCCATTGAGGCCGGTCAGCGAGTTCGCACCGCGGTACTGACCAAGCTATACCCCACCCGCTCCCACACCGGTGCGGCACAGGGTGGCATGTGCGCCGCTCTGGCAAACGTTGAAGAGGACAACTGGGAGTGGCACACCTTTGACACCGTCAAGGGTGGCGACTACCTGGTCGACCAGGACGCAGCAGAAATCATGGCTAAGGAAGCTATTGACGCTGTGCTCGACCTGGAAAAGATGGGTCTTCCCTTCAACCGAACCCCCGAAGGCCGCATTGACCAGCGCCGCTTCGGCGGTCACACCCGTGACCACGGTAAGGCTGCTGTGCGCCGCGCATGCTACGCAGCTGACCGTACCGGTCACATGATTCTGCAGACCCTCTACCAGAACTGCGTTCGTCACAATGTGGAGTTCTACAACGAGTTCTACGTTCTCGACCTGATCCTGGTCAAGGACGAAGAGGGCAAGCCCCGCCCCGCCGGCGTTGTCTCTTACGACCTGGCAACCGGCGAGGTCCACGTCTTCCAGGCTAAGTCCGTGATCTTCGCATCCGGCGGCTGTGGCAAGATCTTCAAGACCACCTCCAACGCACACACCCTCACCGGTGACGGCATGGCTATCGCACTGCGTGCAGGTCTGCCCCTGGAGGACATGGAATTCGTTCAGTTCCACCCGACCGGCCTGGCTGGCCTGGGCATTCTCGTTACCGAGGGTGCTCGTGGTGAAGGCGGTATTCTCCGTAACGCTGACGGTGAGCGCTTCATGGAGCGCTACGCACCGACCATTAAGGACCTCGCACCCCGCGATATCGTGGCACGTGCAATGGCAAACGAGGTGCGTGAAGGCCGCGGTTGCGGTCCCCACAAGGACTACGTGTTGCTGGACCTGACCCACCTGGAGCCCTCCCACATCGACGAGAAGCTGCCCGATATTACCGAGTTCGCTCGTACCTACCTGGCAGTGGAACCGCACCACCAGCCCATCCCGGTGTTCCCCACCGCGCACTACGCAATGGGCGGTATCCCCACCAACAACGAGACCGAGGTCTACCGCAACAGCGAAGAGACCATCCCCGGTCTCTACGCAGCGGGCGAGGTTGCTTGCGTGTCCGTCCACGGTGCAAACCGTCTGGGCACCAACTCCCTGCTGGACATCAACGTGTTCGGTAAGCGTGCAGGCCGCAAGGCTGCAGAGTACGCAGCATCCGCTGAGTTCGTGCCGGTTCCGGACGATGCAGCAGATCGCGTTCTGAACATGCTCAACGGCATCCTCGAAGGCAAGGGCACCGAGAAGGTCGGCGCTATCCGCGCAGACCTGCAGAAGGCTATGGAAGCTGACATGCAGGTGTTCCGTACCGACGAGACCATCCGCGCAGCACTGGCAACCATTGCCGAGCTGGAAGAGCGCTACAAGAACATTGCCATCCAGGACAAGGGCAAGCGCTTCAACCTCGACCTGCTCGAGGCTGTTGAGCTCGGCTTCCTGATTGAGCTGGCAAAGGTCATGTCCGTTGGCGCGCTGCACCGTAAGGAATCCCGCGGCGGTCACTACCGCGAGGACTTCCCCAAGCGTGACGACGTTAACTTCATGAAGCACTCGATGGTCTACCTCGACCCCGAATCCGAGTTTGAGGGTGTTAAGGGCCTGCGATTCGACACCAAGCCCGTTGTCTACACCCGTTACGAGCCGAAGGAGCGTAAGTACTAAAATGGCTGAAAACGAACTCCCCGAACCGGAATCCGTCAAGCTGTTTGAGGGTATGACCGGCGGCGACTCCGACTCCATCCCCACCTACGATGTGGTCATCAAGATTCGTCGCTACAACCCGGAAGTTTCCTCCGAGGCGTACTGGGACGAATTCCCGCTGACCATGTACCGCACCGACCGCGTGCTCGACGCTCTGCACAAGATTAAGTGGGAAGTAGACGGCTCCGTCTCCTTCCGCCGATCCTGTGCACACGGCATCTGCGGCTCGGACGCGATGCGCATCAACGGCCGTAACCGCCTGGCTTGCAAGACCCTGCTGAAGGACCTCGACCTGACCAAGCCGATTACCGTTGAGCCCATCAAGGGTCTGCCCTGCGAAAAGGACCTCATCGTTGACATGGAGCCCTTCTTCCAGGCATACCGCGAGATCATGCCGTTCTTCATCAACGACTCGAACGAGCCTGAGCGTGAGCGCCTGCAGACCATTGAGGACCGTGCACGTTTCGATGACACCACCAAGTGCATCCTCTGTGCAGCATGTACCTCCTCCTGCCCGGTCTTCTGGACCGACGGTCAGTACTTCGGCCCCTCCGCTATCGTGAACGCACACCGCTTCATCTTCGACTCGCGCGATGATGCAGGCGACCTGCGTCTGGAGATTCTCAACGACAAGGAAGGCGTATGGCGTTGCCGTACCACCTTCAACTGCACCGAGGCTTGCCCCCGTGGCATCCAGAT
This sequence comes from Rothia sp. HMSC072B04, assembly GCF_001813725.1. Taxonomy (NCBI): domain Bacteria; kingdom Bacillati; phylum Actinomycetota; class Actinomycetes; order Micrococcales; family Micrococcaceae; genus Rothia; species Rothia sp. HMSC072B04. The sequence continues at coordinate 85,200 of NZ_KV813802.1, forward strand.
CACCAAGGCTATTGCCGAGGTGAAGCAGGCAATCCTGAGCCGTTCGCTCTAATTTGAGTACGCGGTATCAGCTGATACAGCATTGACGATTCAAGCCGTCACCCACACCGGGTGGCGGCTTGAATTGTTTGACAGAACAAGTCTGATGGAAATGATGGAGTAGAGCATTTTCAGGGGATTGGGAGCGCACAAAAACTCTTCACAATCTGTCATAAAGTCATAGATATTCTCGAGTGCTGTCAGAAAGAGGGAACGGGTAGGTAAACCCCGGCGAGCGGCGTTATTCTACTGTGTATGGTTTTTGCTAATTCTCGCTACGATTTGTCCACCCCCGTCTTCGATGACTGGGTGGAGCGCATGATGGGTACCCTCGTGCAGTTCCGCCGCGAAGTGCACGCCAACCCGGAGCTTTCTTTCCGCGAGGTGGTGACCACTGAGCGCCTCATGAACCGACTGCGAGAAGCCGGCATGAACCCCGTCGCTTGCGAAGGCACCGGCTGCTACGTCGATATCGGAAGCGGCCCCTTCGCCGTGGCTCTGCGTGCCGATATTGATGCTCTGCCCATTGTTGAGCAGACAGACCTGCCCTACGCCTCCACCGTGCCCGGCGTGATGCACGCCTGCGGCCATGATATTCACCAGACCGTCATGCTCGGTGTAGCTCTGGCACTGCACGAGCTGAACGAGAAGACCCCGCTGGGCCGTAGCGTCCGCATTCTTTTCCAGCCCGCTGAGGAGCAGCTGCCCGGCGGTGCGGTGCAGATGATTTCGCAGGGTCTACTCAAGGATATTCCGCGTGCTTTCGCTCTGCACTGTGACCCGAAGGTGGACCTGGGCCAGATCGGTACCCGCATCGGTGCGATTACCAGCGCCTCGGATACCGTGAAAATTCATCTGAGCGGTCACGGCGGCCACACTTCTCGCCCGCATCTGACTGAGGACCTCATCTATGCGATGAGCCAGATTGCTGTGCAGGTTCCCGCCGTGCTGACCCGCCGCACCGACGTTCGTTCGGGTGTGCTGGTGGCATGGGGCCAGGTCAGCGCTGGCGTTGCCCCCAACGCTATTCCCGCCGAGGGCTACCTGGCGGGTACCATGCGTTGCCTGGACGTTGAGGTTTGGCGCCAGGCAGGCAACCTGCTGGACGAAGTGATCGAGCAGGTCGCTGTACCCTTCGGCGTGAAGGCGCGGGTGGAGCACATCCGCGGCGTACCCCCGGTCGTGAACACCGATCTGGAAACCACCATGCTCGAGAACGCAGCCCGCGCCGAGCTGGGCGAGGACTCCATCGTGCTGGTCGAGCAGTCCATGGGTGGCGAAGACTTCGCGTGGATGCTGCAGGAAGTTCCCGGTTCCATGTTCCGCCTGGGTACCCGTGCCCCCGGCGACCCCACCTATGATCTGCATCAGGGCGATTACGCCCCGAGCGAGCAGGCAATCGGCATTGGTGTGCGCGTCATGGCGGCAACCGCCCTGCGCGCCGTCCGCTTTGAACTGGCGAAGGCTGCGAAGGCTGCGAACCCCATCCGCGATGAGGCGCGCTAAAGAGCCACTCGAAAGCTTATGAGTCAGGCGTAAAGACGCGACTATTTCGCCACATCAAGCCTTGAAAGCTGTACAAGTTTCACCCCGTCACCTCTCACCGAGTGACGGGGTGAAACTCTATGCACGCGATAGAATTAAAGGGATTATGAGGACATTTGCGTTATGTTCCCGACCCCGTGCCCACACACCCTCGGGGGATGAAGGAAATGGCGCATCATCACACGGCGCACGCCGGAGGAGGACACCCAATGAGCTTCTTTGGAATCGGCAAGAAGAAGTTGGATGAACAGTCGCGCGAAGAACAGAGCGCCGAAACTGCCAAGGCTCAGAAAGAACAGGCAAGCGAAGACGCTCCCAAGAGCGCACGACTGAGCGAAAAGATTATGGAACAGCAGCAGTGGGAGGACTCCCTGCGCCGCTTCGTGAAGTCTGAGAGCGCACGCCACCAGAACCAGGACGATGAGCAGAGTGAAGAGCACCGTGCTGTTGAGGATCTCAAGCGTGCCCTCCTGCACGATGACGAACAGGTTGAAGAGAATCCCTCTGCTGAGGAACTGACTGAAGAGCAGGTTGAGGAGCAGGAGCGCCGTAGCCTGTTGGCGGCGCTTGGTGCTTTCCCCCAGGAATCTGAGGAACCTGTTGAGGTTGAGCAGGTCGCTGAGGTCCAGGACATTGAAGAAGATGCTGCTCCGGTTGCTGAAGCACCCGAGCCGGCTACCCCTGCGTTCCTGCGTGATGATGAAGAGGTTACCTCTGAGGCTGAGGAAGCGTCGGTTGATGCTGAGGAGCCGAAGGATGCTGCGGAGGATGCGCGATCCCAGTTTGAGAAGCACCTGCGTGCTGTGCGTGCTGAGAACACCGAAGATGAAGCCGATGAAGAACCTGAGGTGACTGCACCCGCAGCTGTAGAGGCAACTGAGGAAAAGTCGGAGAACACTCATTCTGTATCTGAGGCTTCTTCCGCTGATGCTGAGGAAACCCTGACTGTTGAAGACATGAAGGCAGCTCGTACCCGCGCCGCCGTCACCGAGGCACAGAACGCTGGTCTGGATGATTTGGCGGCAGCCTACGCGGCACGCCTGGGCATCACCCTCGATAGCGAAGAAGAGACCTTTAGCGAGGTTGCTTCCGACGAGGTGACCGCTGAGGAAACTACTACTGAGGTAGTTGCTGAGGATGCAGACTCTGCTGAATCCGCTGAGATTACTGAACCCGTCGAAGAGGCTGAAGAAGAACAGATTGAGGCTGTCGTTGAGGCACCCGAACTGTTGGCGGCTGAAATCGCTGACGAGGAGAATGCGGTTTCTGACGAGACTGAGCTGATGTCTGCTGTATCCGTTGAGGAGGAACGTGAAGTATCCGCCTCTGAATCGTTCGAGGCTGAGAGCCTTGACGCTGAAGAAGAGAACACCGCTGAGCTAATTTTTGATGCTTCCGCTGTTGAAGAAAGCGCAGCGGAAGAACCCGCTGTGGAAGAGACCGAAAAGGTAACCTCCGAGCCGGTAGCATCCGGAACCAAGGTTGAGGACTCTGCATCTGAGGAATCTGAAGACACCGACTCTGCGGACGACGAGCCCGCCAAGAGTACCTCTGCAGCTCCTGGTGTCGCGCTTGCCGCCGCTGTTGCGGCACCCGCCGCTGCGGTTGCTGCTTCGACTGCCTTCAAGAGCGAAAACGCGGATGAGAAGGCAGAGAAGGGCAACTCCCAGGGCGTCGCATTGACTGCAGAGGGCATCGACAAGAAGGAAGCCGAGAAGCACGAGGCTACCTCGGCTACCGGTGAAGAATCCGCTGAGGAACCCGCCACTGAGCTGAAGGAAACTGAGCAGAAGCTCAGCGAAGACGAAGCTGAACTGGTTGCCGAATCCATCATCCTGAGCGAGCCCGTTGAGGGCGCGGCAACCCTGCCCGCTCTTACGGAGCAGCGTGCCCTCTACGGCCTCGCGGAGCTCATGCGTACCCGCGGTTCGGGCACCATGAGCCTGGAACTGCGCCAAGTTGATGAGGACATGCATTACCGTCTGCTGCACCGCGGTCGCGAGGTCGAAACCGGCATTGTTGTGCCCGGCATTGACTGGTTCGCACCCGTGGCGGCACTGTACACCGAGGCTCAGCAGGCCGGCGCAACCTGGAACCGCGCGGCGGTCTCCCTGAACCCGCGTCTAGGTGACGGCCTGGAGGTTCACGCATCCTACCTGGGTATGGCGGACGGCCAGACCACCCGTGAGAGCTTCCTGCTGGAGGGCACCGCTGTCGAGGCTAAGCCCGTTGCGACTGCTGAGGCCGCTGAGGCTACCGTTCAGAGCGTTGACTCGGTTGAGGCTGAACGTGAGGCTATTGAGCGTGAGCTGGAGGCTGAGCTTGCTCAGAAGCAGGTAGCTAACGAGGTTGAGGCCGCTGTCGAATCTGCTGAAGAGCCCGTTGCTGAAACTGCTGAAGAGCCTGTCTCTTCGGGCCTGGCGGCTGCTGCAGGTCTTGCTGCGGCCGGTACTGCTGTCGCTTCTGCGCAGGAGAAGGAAGACGTAGAGGAGGCTGTTGAAGCTTCTGCCCAGCCTGCCGCCCAGCCTGCCCAGGCTGAGTTTGCGCCGGTTGAAGCTGAGTTCGAGCACGATTACGAGAACGACCCGGTCTTCGGTGCGGCTACCGTAGAGCCCGAAACCGAGCATGCCGAAGAATCTGCCGCTGAGGCAGTCGAGGCACTTGCCGAGGACTCTGTAGAGCCCGGCGAAGACATGGAAGCCGCCCTGGCCACCATTGTCGCCAACGCTCAGAAGAAGCTGGACGCCGAGGAAGAAGCTCCTGCCGCAGTTGCTGAGGAAGCGCCCGCTGAGGAAGTTGCTGCTGTTGAGGACCAGAAGGTTGCCGCTCCCGTGGTTGCTGAGTCCTTCACTCTGGATCGTACCCAGCCCGTTGAGGAATCCGCAGAAGAGCCGGTAGCAGAGAAGGCTGAAGAGCCTGCCCTGCCCGCGTTCCTGGACGACTCTGATCTGCTGCCCGAGCACGAGACCTCCACCGAGGCTGCTTCCGCTGAAGCTTCTGCAGAGGCACCCGCTCTGGAGGACGCTGAGCCCGTCTCCGAGAGCGCATCTGTGGCTCCCGGCCTGGCTGGTGCTCTTGCCGCAGCTGCCGCTGTGGGCACCGCCGGTGCTGCTGCGAAGGCTGCTGGTGCTCAGGAAGAAACCGCTGAGAAGGGTGCCGAGCTCAAGACCGTTGAGGTGACTCCTGCGGCTAAGATTGGTGAGGCACCCGCATCGGCTGAGCCCGCCTCCGAGGCTACAGCTCAGACTGCACCGGTAGCAGAGGCGACACCCGCTGCGGCGACCACCCCGGTTGCCCTGCCGGAGAGCACCCCGGCAGGTATCTCCTCCAGCATCTCGGCGTCCGCGCTGAGCGAGCTCAACCAGCTGCCCACCATCGTGGCTGAGCCGGACACCCCCTCCGCCGCGGTGCAGAGCCCGCTGGTCCCCTCGGAGACTCAGCTGGCAGCCGGCAACCTGGTTTTGACGGAGGCTCAGGTTGCTCAGCGTCTGGCGCCGGTCGTCGAGCACCTCTTCGGCGAGAACGGCACCGCAAAGGACGCCACCACCGTGCTGATTCGTGTACGTGCCCTCGGATCCTACTACGACGCCCTGACCCACGTGCGCCGCAACGGCTTCTGGGAGCAGGTCCGTACCTTCGAGCTGATCCCCGAAACCCTGCTGGACATTCCGGCGCTGAAGACCGACTCGTACAGCGAGGGTGAGGGCTCGCCGCTGGCTATGAGCCTGACCTTCACCCCGGGCGTGCCGGTTCAGGCGGCATTCGATTATGCGAATGAGCAGGCGTTTGTCACCTACCCGCGTCCGCTGGATGCTGAGCGTTACGTTGAGGAGCTGCGCATGTTCCCGCGTCTGGGTTCGAAGATCCCGGCTCATATGACGAGCGCGCTTTCGCACTGGAACCTCTAAAACCTTGTAAGGTGCGCCGCGCCGGCTCCCCGTGTGGGGGTCGGCGCGGCGCGCTATGTTTGTCATTTTTTTCGACGAGGAAGATTGTTATGACTGATACCCCTAATACTCCTGAGGCTTCTGCGGCGCAGAACGTTCAGGACACTGCCGCCCGCGCGGCTGAAGCCTTTGGCACCCTGGTGGAAACCATGGCGCTGTTGCGCGCACCGGGCGGTTGCCCGTGGGATGCTGAGCAGACTCACGCCTCCCTAATCCGCTACCTGGTGGAGGAAGCCTACGAGGTTGTCGAGGCGGTAGAAACCGGTGGCGCGCCGAATATGCCGCTGTTGCGTGAGGAGTTGGGCGACGTGCTGCTGCAGGTGGTGTTCCATTCCGATATTGCTGCGGCAAACCCGCAGGGCTTCGACATTGTGCAGGTGGTTGAGGGCCTTGTGCAGAAGCTTCGTTCGCGCCACCCCGATGTGTTCGCAGCTGAGTCTGAGAGCTCTTCGGAGGCGCCCCGCACCGCAGCTGAGCAGCAGGCGGCGTGGGATGCGTTGAAGAAGAAGGAGAAGAGTGACCGTGGCGCGCTGGACGGTATTCCGCCGCATCTGCCGGCGCTCGCTATGGCTGAGAAGACTGCTGTGAAGGCACGTAAGGCGGGTATTATTCTGCCGCCGGAGCCTACGAGCATGGAGGACGACCTGCGCTATATGCACACTGAAGAGGAGTTCGGCGAGCTGCTCTTTGCGTTGGTGAGCCGCGCACAGCGTAATGGTTTGGATCCGGAGCGTGCCCTACGTTCGTACACTCGTCGCTATATTGCTCAGCATACGCATGATGAGCCGAGCTATTAGAAACGGTGGTTGAGTTCTTCTGTGAGGCGCTTTGAAATCTGTTCTCTGAGGGAATAAGAGGTTTCAAAGCGCCTTCTGTTTGTTTGGGGTTGTGTTGGGTGGCCGTGAGGATGCTCGTGGCACATGCCCCGGCATTTGGGCTCATGTTGTGCTTTGGTCGAGTACCCACACCCTCCCAATGTGGGGGAGTGTGGGTCTTGTTCCGCTTTGTAGCGCCTGACTAAGGGTTATTTAGACCTTCAATAAGGCAATAAAAAAGCGGTGGCAACTAGTGTGTTTGTGTGGGAGTTTTGCTAGAATTTAGGGGACGCGACTTGTCCACTACCGGGTGAGCCGTTCACATCCTTGACATCTCATAAGGAGAACAATTCATGGCTGTTATTACCGCAGTTCACGCACGCCAGATCCTGGATTCCCGTGGCAACCCGACCGTTGAGGTTGAGGTTCTGCTCGAAGACGGTGCTTTCGCACGCGCAGCTGTGCCCTCGGGCGCATCCACCGGTGAGTGGGAAGCTGTTGAGCGCCGCGATGGCGACAAGTCCGTATACCTGGGCAAGGGTGTTCTGGGCGCAGTGAAGTCTGTTATCGAAGAAATCGCTGAAGAGGTCATCGGCATTGAGGCTTCCGACCAGCGCGCTGTTGACGCAGCCATGATTGCTCTGGATGCAACCAACAACAAGGGCAAGCTGGGCGCAAACGCAATCCTGGGTGTCTCCCTGGCTGTTGCTAAGGCAGCTGCTGAGTCCGCTGATCTGCCCCTGTACAAGTACCTCGGCGGCCCGAACGCTCACGTTCTGCCCGTCCCCATGATGAACATCCTCAACGGTGGTTCTCACGCAGACTCCAACGTTGACATCCAGGAGTTCATGATTGCTCCCATCGGCTTCGACAACTACTCTGACGCTCTGCGCGCAGGTGTTGAGGTTTACCACTCCCTGAAGTCCGTGCTGCACGACCGCGGCCTGGCAACCGGCCTGGGCGACGAGGGTGGTTTCGCACCCAACCTGGAGTCCAACGCAGCCGCACTGGACCTGATCGTTGAGGCAATCGAGAAGGCTGGCTACAAGCCGGGCGAGCAGGTTGCACTGGCACTGGACGTTGCATCCTCCGAGTTCTACAACGACGGCGCATACGAGTTCGAGGGCCAGAAGAAGTCCGCAGCTGAGATGAGCGCATACTACGCTGACCTCGTTGCAAAGTACCCCCTGGTTTCCATCGAGGATCCCCTGGACGAGAACGACTGGGAGGGCTACAAGACCCTGACCGAGCAGATCGGTGACAAGGTCCAGATCGTCGGTGACGACCTGTTCGTGACCAACCCCGAGCGTCTGGCTCGCGGTATCGAAGAGGGCGCAGCTAACGCTCTGCTCGTGAAGGTGAACCAGATCGGTTCGCTGACCGAGACCCTCGATGCAATGGAGCTGGCACAGCGCCACGAGTACCGTTGCATGGTTTCTCACCGTTCCGGTGAGACCGAGGACGTCACCATCGCTGACCTGGCTGTTGCAACCAACGCTGGCCAGATCAAGACCGGTGCTCCCGCACGTTCCGAGCGCGTTGCTAAGTACAACCAGCTGCTGCGCATTGAGGAAGAGCTGGGCGAGGCAGCTGTTTACGCTGGCAAGTCCGCATTCCCCCGCTTCAAGGCATAATGACGCTTGAAGGTTGCGGGATGTTCTGCTGAACGTCCCTGAACAGGCCGGGTCGAACCCGATACATAGTGATGTAATTCATCACGTCATGTATTGTGGGTCGGCCCGGTTTTTCCTTGTCAGCGCCATATAATCAGTCATATACGTTCACTCACGCATCACATAGGAAAATCATGACTGTTTGTTATCTCATCCTCGCCCATAAGTACCCGGAGCTGTTCAAAAAAATTGCTCAGCATATTTTGAACTCGGGCGGTGTCTGCGTTGCCCACATTGATAAGAAAGCAGATATCGATGATTTCTACGTCGAGGGCGTATCTTATGTCCGCGAACGCGAAAACGTGCGTTGGGCAGGTTACTCTGCTGTGAAGGCAACTCAAAAAATGCTAGCCCAGGCATTGAAAGAATATCCGGAAGCAACTCATTACGCGTCCATTACAGGGCAGTGCTACCCTGTACGTCCTCTCCGCGAATACGCTGATTATCTTGCTCGACCCGAAAATCTGGAGCATTCTTGGGTAAGCTTCTATGCGTTAGCCCCCGGAATGCGTAACTACGTCCTGGTGCTGTACCGGGAATATAAGGACTTTGAAGGCCTACTGCCTGAAGGGATTATCCGCAGGGGCGTACACAAAGTGTGTTATAAGATTTCACGACTGTTCCCCCGCAAGAATTTGCCGATTCAGTTTTATCAGGGGTCGGCTTATTGGACGGTGTCCCGTTCGACTGCACTTCAGGTGATGGACTTTTTGAAAACTCCGACGGGCCGAGAGGTCACCAAGATTTTCCGTTCTGCCCCTATGCCTGACGAGATGTGGATGCAGAGTATACTCCTCAATATACCCGCTCGTGAGAATGCTGAGGCCTGGGAGACCGACGGCCAGTTGGCACCGGGCACAAAGCATTCGGAGAACCATGCAAATCACCATTACATTGACTGGAGCGGGAATGGCGCCCACCCTGAGGTGCTTACCGAGAAAGATCTCCCTGTCATCCTCGAATCAGGAAAATGGTTTACGCGTAAGGTTGAGCCCCAGGCATCTGCCCAGCTCATTGATGCTCTGGATGCCATCCAGCGCGGATAATGATGGGTTCTCCCCTTCAATTCAGGGGTGCTTTTAACGAGAGGCGACGCTATCTCCGTTGGGGGTAGCGTCGCCTTTTGCTCTACCTGGGTGGGTGTCAGCACCCCACCCGAACACATAGCGAAAAAGCCCGAAGGTCTTTCAAAACGGCCCCGGAAGTAGCTCCAGAGGGAACGCTCAGGTGAGTGTACAAACCCGGGTAGAATATGAAGGAAGCGTTTAGCGGTACAGAACGGAACGAAGGATAGAGCAATGAGCCAGCGAGCAAGCCAGCAGACCCGGTCGCACTCTACGAGTTCCACTGCACCCGCTCAGGGTGCTACCGCCTCCGAAGAATCGCGAGGCGCCGCAAAGGAAGCCCGCACTTCCCTGATGAAAAAGGCTAGTGCCCTTTTCTTCGGCGTGGGTTTGAACCAGCGTCACCCTGAGCGTGAACGTCAGGCGCAGGCTCGCCGTGAGGAGCGTGCCCGCCGCCGCGCCGCTGCCCAGCAGGGCCGTGAAGAGGACGGATACGACGCCCCCGTGGCGGCTCACATGTTCTCCGGCCGTAGCTTCCTGACCGCTGTTGTGGTGGGCGTGATTGCGCTCGGTACCGCATACCCGGTGGTCACCTACTTTGACCAGGACCGGGAAATCAAGCGAATTAACACGCATATTTCTCAGCTGCAGCAGGAGAACGCCCAGCTGAAGGCGGAGCAGACCTGGTGGAATGACGACAACTATGTTCGCCAGCAGGCACGTAGCCGCCTCTACTATGTGAACCCCGGCGACACCCCCTACGTGGTCACCGGCATTACCGAGGACTCTACGAAGGCGGACGGTACTTCTGCGAATGCGAAGAACGCCCCCGAGGAAGCCTGGACTACTAAGGTTTGGAATTCTCTCGAGAAGAACTAGCCCCAGCTGCCGGCAGCAACCCTGCACATGCAGACACCCGGCACAAGTGGACGAGGCGACCCCTCGTTCCAGAAACTTAGGATTATGAGCACCGAAAACACCATTGAAGAGCTGAAGGCACGCACCCCCGGCGGCTTCGGCGTAACTGTTGAAACTCTGACCCCCACCGAGCAGGACGTCCGCGTTCTTTCCGCGCAGCTGGGCCGTAAGGTCCGCGACGTGGTCGAGATTCCGGCGCGTTGCGTGTGCGGTAACCCGCTCGTGGCTGCTACCGCGCCGCGCCTGAGCAACGGCACCCCCTTCCCGACCGTGTTCTACCTGGCGCATCCGGTGATTACCGCTGCGGCTTCCCGTCTGGAGGCGGGCGGTCTGATGTACGAGATGACCGACTCGCTCGCTGAGGATGCGGACCTGGCGGCACAGTACGCTGCTGCACACGAGAACTACCTGGCTGAGCGTGAGCGCATCCGCCTGATCAGCGGCACCGAAGAGGTCCCGGAGATTGACGGCATCTCTGCCGGCGGCATGCCGACCCGCGTGAAGTGCCTGCACGCCGTTATCGGCCACACCCTGTCGGTGGGTCGCGGCGTGAACCCGATGGGTGACCGCGGTCTGGACGCTATCGCCGAGTGGTGGACCCCCGAGGTCTGCTCCTGCGACCCTGCGTGGCGTGAAGAAGCCTAAATATTGATTCTGGTGCGCCCGCATCGTCGTCAGCGACGGTGCGGGCGCATAATAGATAGAAGAAAGAGCGCCGAAAAGCGAAAATTTTTCGCCTGCGGCGCTCGCGTTGCCTTTGGCACTGATTGGTATTGAAGACCTGAAAGGAACCCACCGTGCGCGTTGGTGCGATTGACTGCGGTACGAACTCTATTCGCCTGCTGATTGCTGATTCCACTACTGAGGTGGTGGACGGGGTCGAGAAGACCGTCCTGAAGGACGTTGTGCGTGAGATGCGCATTGTGCGTCTGGGTCAGGGCGTGGACGCGACCGGCTGGCTGGCGCAGGAGGCGCTGGACCGTACTTTCGCTGCGGCTCGTGAGTATGCGCAGCTGCTGAAGGAGCACGGCGCTGATTCGGTGCGTTTTGTGGCGACCAGTGCGACTCGCGATGCGGGTAACCGTCAGGTGTTCGTGGATGGTATCCGCGAGATTCTGGGTATTGAGCCCGAGGTGATCAGCGGTGATGAGGAAGCTGCTCTGTCCTTCGCTGGTGCGGTGCGCGCTGTCGGTTACGGCGACGGTGACACCCTGGTGTTTGACCTGGGCGGCGGTTCGACTGAGTTCGTGCTCGGCGACGAGTCGGGTGTGAAGGCTTCCCGCAGCGTCAATATTGGTTGTGTGCGCCTGACTGAGCGTCACATGATGAGCGCCCCGTCCACTGACTCGCAGATTGCCCGCGTTGAGGCTGATACTGACGAGGCTCTCGAGGTGGCACGTAAGACTGTGCCCCTGCAGGATGCGCGCCGCGTGGTGGCTGTGGCTGGTACCGCAACCACTGTGGCTGCTGCCGCGCTGGGTCTGGACCGTTATGACTCTGAAGCTATTAACGCTCAGAGCTTCTCCGTAGAGACCGTTCAGAAGACTGCCCGCTGGTTGGCTTCGCTGAGCCGTACTGAGCGTGAGGAGCTCGGCTACATGCACCCCGGTCGGGTGGATGTGATTGGTGCCGGCGCGACGATTTACGCCCGTATCCTGACCCGTCTGAATGAGATGACTGATGGCGCCGTGGATTCGGTGACCGTCAGTGAGCACGACATTCTGGACGGTATCGCTCTGTCCCAGCTGTAGGCTTGAGCGCTCGCGCCGTGAACCAACGGTGATTCACGGCGCGGCTCAGCTTGAGGAGTTTTAATGGTTCGTTCTGAGCGTCGGCGAGGTATGCCCCTGACCGGCTGGTCTTTTGCGCCGTCTTTCGCCTGTGCGTCTCGTGTATTTGGTGTGCGCGCCTCGGTTGGTTCTGACCGAGGCGCTACTCGCCGCATTCGTAAGGTTGCAGCTTTGGGTGCCAGTGCCGCGTTGACTCTTCTGCCGTTGTGGACTCCGATGGCGCCTGTTGCCTGGGCGACGGACCCGACCCCTTCTGCTTCGCCGAGCCCGAAGAGGGAGGTGACGGCGACTCCTTCACCGTCGGCTACTGCGGTGCCGAAGACTTCCGCAACTCCGAGTAAGGGCACGTCGACCACGAATGGTGATGATGTTCGTCAGCGTGAGTATTGGCTGAACGAGTACGGTATTACGTCCTTGTGGTCGCAGGCTACGGGTAAGGGCGTGACGGTTGCTGTGATTGATACGGGCGTGGACGGTACCCACCCGGATCTTGAGGGTAATGTTCTGCGTGGTTATGATGCCTCGGGCGTGGGCAGCGAGGACGGCTGGAAGGGCCTGGGTGCTGAGCCGATGCACGGCACGGAGGTCGCTTCTCTCATTGCAGGTCACGGCCACGATACGCAGGGCTATTCTGCGATTGCGGGTCAGCCGGGTAAGCCGACCGGTGTGATTGGTGTGGCTCCCGAGGCGAAGATTCTGCCGATTTCGCTGAATATGGGTACGACCGGCGGTAAGAGTATTGATGAGCAGATCCCGGCGGCGGTGCGTTATGCAGTCGACCACGGGGCTCAGATTATTAACATGTCGATTGGCTCGAATAAGACGAGCTGGCCGCAGAGCTGGGATGAGGCGTTTGCCTATGCGGAGCAGAAGGGCGTGCTGATTGTTGCGGCTGCGGGTAACCGCGGTAGCGGCTTGACGCAGGTTGGTGCTCCGGCGACGATTCCTGGCGTGTTGACGGTGGGCGGTATTGACCGGAATAAACAGGTTTCTGAGGGCTCGTCGACTCAGGGTATTTCGATTGCTGTGGTTGCTCCGAGTACGGATATGATTGCGGCTGCTCCGGGTAATGGGTACATGATTTGGTCGGGTTCTTCGGCTGCTGCTCCGTTGGTGACGGGTGTTGCTGCTTTGTTGAAGCAGAAGTATCCGAAGGAGTCGGCGGCTCAGCTGGTCCAACGTTTGATTGCTTCGGCTGATGATGCTGGTGTGACGGGCCGTGACCCTTTGTATGGTTACGGTATTTTCAATCCGCAGGATGCGATGGCTTTGGCGGCGCCTACGGTGACGGCGAATCCGTTGGGTTCGATTTCTGAGTGGATTGCGGTGCACCGTAAGCAGCAGGTGAGTGAGCCGATTCCGAGTGATGCTGCGCCGGTCCATGAGGAGGGCGAGAGCATTGTGAAGGCGGCTGCGCCGGATGCGCGTCGTCCTCCGGAGGATCGTGGCTGGTTGCCGCCGGTAATTTTGGCGGCGCTGACGTTGTGGCTGACGATTATTACGGCTGGTTCGGTGCATCGTTTGCATAGGATGCATGTGAGCGCGGGGCAGGCTGCGCGGATGGCTCGTGAGATGGCGCATCATCCGGGTGCTCATCACGGAAAGAGTCGTGTTTCAAAGGGGTCGCAGCGGGGTGCCCGGAGGGGGACTCGTTAGGGTTCTTGTGAGTCTGGGGTGCCGGTGTTTTTCTTCTCTGCGGAGACTTCTCCTGTTCGCCCGGGGCTGACTTTTGAGCTGGTCCCGGGCTTTGTTCTTTGAGATCTGGCTTGAGACGGCGGAACACCCCAATAAACGAAAATATCGAATATGTTGCGCAAAAAACGGAAAGGGTATTTTTGACTGTAACCCGCATCACGAGATGAACTCTGTTCATATCTTCAAAACTTTTAACTTAGGCTCAGCTCAAAGGGACCATAGGTGCGAAATTACCTAAACAAAGGCGTAAAATAGAAGATAACAGGTATGTGATAGACAGGCTCGTGCTGCTAGCCACTTCGCGTTGCGCAAGGACTTCCAGAGCGGGCCGCTTTGTTCGTCAGGGGAGCTTTCGGAACGACCCGAAAGTTGCACATACCACCCTACCGGGGCTACCGAACCTCGGTACCTAAAGACTAGGAAGTAACAAAATGGCATTCACTAAGGTGGCACAGGACCGTCCTCGCGTCCTGATCGTCGGTGGCGGCTACGTCGGCTTCACCGTTGCTAAGAAGATCCAGAAGGCTATCAAGGAGACCGGTGGCGTTGTCACCATCGTTGAGCCGAACCCCTACATGACTTACCAGCCCTTCCTCCCCGAGGTTGCGGCAGGTTCCATGGAAGGTCGTAACGCAACTGTGCCGCTGCGTCAGCACCTGCGCGACACCGAGCTGATTCCCGGCCGCGTTGTCTCCATCGACCACGCAGAGCGCACCGCTGTAGTTGAGCCCACCGACAACGGTGAGCCCTTCGAGCTGAAGTACGACGAGATTGTACTCGGTGCAGGCGCAGTGACCCGTGCATTCCCGATTCCGGGTCTGGCAGAGGTTGCTATCGGTCTGAAGACCATTGAAGAGGCAGTCTCCGTTCGTAACTGGGTTCTGGACCGCATCGAGGTCGCATCCATGCTGTCCGACGCTGAGGCACGCCGCCGCGCCCTGACCTTCGTCATCGTTGGTGGTGGCTTCGCTGGCGTTGAGACCATCTCCGAGCTCGAGGACATGGCACGCGTTGCTGTCGAGCGCAACGAGCGTCTCTCCGTTTCCGACCTGCACTTCGTCATGGTCGAGGCTGCACCGCGCATCATGCCCGAGGTCCCCGCAGACCGTGCAGAGAAGGTTGTTGCAGAGTTGCGTGCACGCGGCATCGAGATCCTGCTGAACACCTCCCTCTCTGACGCAACCGACGGCAACCTGCAGCTGATCAACATGGCTGACAAGTCCCCCGCAGGCGAGATTAAGACCGACACCCTGATTTGGACCGCAGGTGTGGCAGCATCCCCGATGCTGAAGAACACCGACTTCCCGATTGACGAGCGCGGCCGCGTTCGCGTGAGCGCAGACCTGCGCGTCACCGGCGACGACGGTGTGGTCGAGGGCGCTTGGGCAGCAGGCGACAACGCAGCTGTTCCGGATCTCTCCGGTGGCGGCGTGGGTGGCTTCTGCGTTCCCAACGCTCAGCACGCTTCCCGCCAGGCTGTTGTTCTGGCTAAGAACCTGCTGGCTGCTCGCCGCGGCGAGCCCCTGACCGACTACTACCACGAGACCATCGGTGTTGTGGCAGGTCTGGGTCTGTGGAAGGGCGTTGCAAACTTCAAGGGCAAGACCATTGGCGGCCCGCTGGCATGGATCATGCACCGCGGCTACCACGGCTCTGCAATCCCCACCACCGAGCGTACCGTTCGCGTTATGACCACCTGGGCTCTGAACCAGATTTTCGGTCGCGACACCTCCTCGATTCGCCACCAGCGCTCCCCGCGCCTGGCATTCCAGGAAGCAACCGGTACTGCACCGGCACGCCAGAAGGCAAAGCTCTAAAATAGCCTGACTTAGGGGTATGCCCCTGAGATAGCGCATTTGAGATAAAGCAATGGGCGGTGTGGAAGACCTTAGTCTTCTGCACCGCCTATTCTGCGCCTGGGTGCTTGCGAGCTGTCTAGCTTAGCCGCCCACCGGTGCTTTTGCATGATGCTTGCTGAGGCAGGGTGCGGGGAACTGCTTGAAATGTGTTTCCGCTTAGGTTCGAGTGCGTTTTCGTGGAATAATAATTACTTGTGTCCCGGACTGTTCGGGATACGCCCTCATAGTCCAATTGGCAGAGACAGAGGACTTAAAATCCTTGTGTTCTGGGTTCGAGTCCCAGTGGGGGCACAGCATAGACGCGCGTAGATGTGCGGTATAGATGGGCGGCGGCTCTTCCCGTGGGGGAGGGGCCGCCGCTTGCGTATCTGAAGGTTTACATATCTGGGGTTTTGTGGGGGTGAAAAGGCGATGCCCCCGACCCATACTATCGGGGGCATCGTGGAGTGGCGGTGCGGGCTATGGCATTCCGCGCACTCTCTTCACCGCGGATAGAAGAGCTCGTCCTCTGCCGGAATCAGGACGGCTGGCGGTGAAGTCTGGTGAACCTGCAGGTGATTGCCTGCCTCGGTCATGTGTGGAGGCAGGAGGCGGTTCAAAGCTTACTTGCGGCGCGCGGTCACGAGCGCGTCGATGGAGAACTTGCCTGCGCCGCTGTATTTCGTGGTGTTGTTCATGCCTTTAAGCTTGACAAGTAAAGTTTTACACTTCAAGTAAGTCTAGTTTGTGGAGAAAAAGAGTGCAAAACAGGGGGTTTAGATGACGTTTTGTGACGGGGCTCCACGCCCTAAAACACCCGCGAACCGTCTTCCGGAGCTCAAAAAACGTGAGACCCTATAAAGAGACACAGCCACAGACGCACCCCTGCCTGAACGGGGGAGCAGAGTCAGAAAGGCACAGCATGCAGACTAAACCCTCCATCATTGCCGTCGATATGGACGGCACCTTCCTCACCGACTCCAAAACCTTCGACACCGAACGGTTCGCGCGCATCCTGCCCCGCCTGCAGGCGCATGGAATCCACTTCGTCGTGGCGAGCGGAAATACCCATGCCAAGCTACAGGACTATATGCGCGGTTTCGAGGACCAGGGCCTCACCTACATTGCTGAGAACGGCGCGTACCTCGCCGATGACAGCGGTCAGCTTGCCGTGCATCCCTTTGAGGAAGAGGATATCCCGCGCATTATTGAGGTAGTGCAGGGGCTGGACCAGATCGGTCTGCTGGTGTGCACCACCGAGGGTATTTACCTGCCCAAGGATCGTTGCGATCAGATTGTGCACATGATTCGCTGCTATTTTGAAGACACCGGTCAGGAGCTTCCCGAAACCCTCACCCTGGAGGACTTTGCGGCGTTCTTCTTCCCCGGCTCGGTCATGGTTGACTCTATTGAAGATTTTGAGGGTGCACCCATTAAGTTCCCGCTGCTGACTCCGCCTAAGCAGACGCAGCAACTGAGCGTTTACCTGCGTGAGGCTCTGCCGCAGACCGTCACTCCGATGGTTAGCGGCTTCGGTGCCATTGACCTGGTGCGTACCGGTGTCAACAAGGCGACCGGTCTGAAGGACCTGTGCGAGCGTCTGGATGCTGACCCGGCGGGCATTCTTGCCTTCGGTGACGGCGAGAACGACATGGAGATGCTCCGCTACGCGGGCTGGGGTGTCGCCATGTCTAACGCCCCGGAGGTTGTGCGAAATGCTGCCGATGAGGTGATTGGCTCGAACGAGGAGCAAGCAGTTCTGGATTATCTGGAGCAGCTCCTGGATCGTTTGGAAGCTTCGCAATAGAGACTTCACGAAGAGGCACACAGAAGCGTTTGCGTGCGGGGCGGTGTGGACTTGGGTGAACCTCAGGTAAACACCGCCCTGAAATATTCTGGCAAGGTCGCCAGATGCGCTTGCTGGTAACGAACAGCGCCCGTGAGCGCAGAATCTATCCGATAGAATTAACAAGAATTAGTTTTGTCCCCGTATGAAGGAGAGAATGATGGCGGGAAATCCGCTTCTGAATTCAATGACGAAGAATGCCACTCAGGGTGACTCTCGTTTCGGTCGCTTTGGTGCGCAGTCTCAGCAGAACAACCAGCAGGCGTACGGTCAGCAGCAGGGCTACGGCCAGCAGACTTACGGTCAGTACGGTCAGCAGTCCTACGGCCAGTACGGCCAGCAGGGCTACGGTCAGAACGCATACGGTCAGCCCCAGTACGGTCAGCAGCCCTATGGTCAGCAGTACGGCCAGCCCCAGTATGACCAGCAGGCACAGTACGGCCAGCCGTACGGTGAGGCTGACTACGGCGTAGCGGCTCCCACCTACTCGGAGCCCATTTCCGCAGGTGAGCGTCTGACCATGAACGATGTCATGGTCAAGACCGGTATCAACCTGGGTCTGGTCGCTGTCGGTGCCGCCGTTGCATGGCATGCACCGGTGCTGCTGCTCCTGGGCATGGTTGGCGGCCTGGTGCTGGGTCTGGTGAACTCCTTCAAGAAGAAGGTTTCCCCGGTCCTGGTCATGACCTACGCGCTCATGGAAGGCCTGCTGCTCGGCGGCCTGTCCGCAGTTGTGGATATGCGCTACCCCGGCGTGGCAATTCAGGCGGTTCTGGCAACCCTCGTGGTTGCAGGTACCACCCTGGCTCTGTTTGCGAACGGTAAGTTGCGCGCAACCCCCAAGCTGAACAAGATCTTCATGATTGGCGCTATCGGTTACATGGCGTACGGCCTCATCTCGATTCTGGGTGCGGGTATCTTCGGTTCCTCGCTGAACAGCTTCTCCATCGGCGGTATTCCGCTGGGTCTGGTTGTTGGTCTGTTCGCTGTTGCGCTGGCAACCTACTCGCTGCTGCTGGACTTCACCACCACCTCCGAGGCTGTGGAGGCGGGCCTGCCCGAGCGTGAGTCCTGGCGCCTTGCTTTCGGCCTGACCGCTTCTCTGGTCTGGCTGTACGTTGAGATTCTGCGCGTTCTCATGTACCTGGCAAGCATCTTTAGCAACGACTAAAGCTCACTTTGAGGCGGCGGTACCGTGATGGTGCCGCCGCCTTTGCCGCTTTACTTCCCCGGTGCATCGAGGCGCGGGGAGAGCACACAATAACAACACCACACACCGCCTCCGATGGGGTAGCTGAAGCTACCCCGCACGAGTGCGACACCGATAACGATTTGGAGACACCGTGAAAATTACACCTGTTGCAGAAGAACATGTAGCCGAGGAGGAGCGCGGCTACCGGGTTCCTTTTGCCATGGAAGTTGCCGGTGCTTGGGCGTGGCGCATCATTATGATTGCCGGTGCCGGCTGGATCCTTTGGAAGGGTCTGGGGCACGTCTCCCTGCTGGTTATTTCTCTTCTGGTGGCTTTGCTTCTGGCGGCTCTGTTGAGCCCCGCCGTGATGCTTCTGCGTAAGAAGGGTGTTCGTGCCGGTGGCGCGGCGGCTATTGCCGAAATCGGTATGATTCTGGTGCTCGCCGGTATTATTTCGCTGACCGGTCAGCAGATTCTGCGTGGTTTTGTGTCCATGGCGGATAAAGCGGTGCAGGGCTACCAGCAGCTGATTGGTTGGTTGAAGAACCTCGGCTACGAGTTCGGTGCCGACCAGATGAACCAGCTGTTGGATCAGATGGAGAGCGCTGTAACCAATAACCCCAGCTCCGTGCTGCACGGTGTGTCTCAGGTGGGTTCGACTGCGGCTGAGGTTGCGACCGGTACCCTGCTGACCCTGTTTACCCTGGTCTTCTTCCTGATGGAGGGCGAGCGTATCTGGCTGTTCGTCACCCGCCTCTTCCCGAAGGATGCGCGTGCCGCGGTCAACGGTGCGGGTCGCGCGGGCTGGAAGTCCCTGGGTGCGTACGTGCGCGTTCAGATTCTGGTGGCGGCTATTGACGCTATCGGCATCGGTATTGGTGCCGCAATTCTGGGTGTTCCGCTGGCTATCCCGCTGGGCGTGTTGGTCTTCCTCGGCTCTTTCGTTCCGGTGATTGGTGCCCTCATTTCCGGTGCTGTGGCTGTGCTGCTGGCGCTGGTTGCTCTGGGCCCGGTACAGGCGCTGATTATGCTCGGTATTGTTCTGCTGGTTCAGCAGCTCGAATCCCACATTCTGCAGCCGCTCATTATGGGTAAGGCTGTCTCCCTGCACCCGCTGGCGGTTATTTTCTCGGTGGCTGGTGGCTCCATGATTTTTGGTGCGGTGGGTGCTCTGTTCGCCGTACCGACTCTGGCTGTGGTCAACGCGGTGGTGCGTTACCTGGCGGGCCGCGGCTGGGAGAAGGAAGCGCCTCGTGAGGAGGAGTTCCTCTTCCCGCATGAGCTGGAGCGACGTAAGAAGGCTGAAGAGGCTGAAAAGGTGAAGGAAGCTAAAGACTCCGAAGGCTCTGAAGAATCTCAGGAATCTGAGAAGGCTTAGAACTCAGTTCATTGTGACTAACCGCGGGCTAGACGCTCGCACATAACCTAGATCGGGGGCCGTTCTTGCACTACCTGTTGAGAGTGCGGGGACGCCCCCTGCTTTATGTCGGCGCATCCTCTAAAATGGAGTGTGCACTGTGCCACCGCGCGCCCTTCTGCGTGTGGGGCTAGATGCCGCCAGAATACGTACCATCAGAATGGAAACCTCGTGAGCGTAGATCTCGACTCCCTGCCCGTGACCCTCACCGACATTGAACGTGCCGCAGAGCTGCTCGAAGGCGTTATTGAACGCACCCCCGTCGCTCATTCGCGTGCGCTGAGCCAGCGCCTCGGTTCCGAGGTTTTCTTTAAGTGTGAGAACCTGCAGCGTGCCGGTTCCTTCAAGGTGCGCGGCGCGTACGTGCGCATGGCGAAGCTTTCCGAGGAGGAGAAGAAGCGCGGCGTCGTGGCGGCGAGCGCGGGTAACCACGCTCAGGGTGTGGCTCTGGCGGCTGACCGTCTGGGCATTAAGGCTCGTATTTACATGCCGCTGGGTGCGGCGCTGCCGAAGATTACTGCGACCCGTGATCACGGTGCTGAGGTTGAACTGTACGGTGTGACCGTGGATGAGGCTCTGGCGGAGGCGAAGCGCTACGCCGAAGAGACCGGCGCTGTGTTTGTGCACCCCTTCGACAATGAAGACATTATTGCCGGTCAGGGCACTATCGGTCTGGAGATTCTGGAGCAGGTTCCGGACGTTGACACGGTGATCGTGGGTGTTGGCGGCGGCGGTCTGCTGGCCGGTCTGTCCGCTGCTATCCGCGCGAAGGAGCAGAAGCTCGGCAAGAAGATCAAGATTATCGGTGTTCAGGCGGAGCACGCGGCGGCGTACCCGCTGTCCCTTGCCGCGGATGCTCTGGTGCCGCTGAAGAAGGTTTCTACCATCGCTGACGGTATTGCGGTGGGCCGCCCCGGTCAGATGCCTTTCTCCATCATCAAGGAACTGGTGGACGATGTGGCGACCGTGAGCGAAGACGACATTGCTCGCGCCCTGATTTTCCTGATGGAACGTAACAAGCTTGTGGTGGAGCCTGCCGGTTCGGTACCCGTGGCGGCGCTGATGAACGGCAAGCTGAAGGAAGAGTACGGCGATCTGGGTACGGTCGTGTGCGTGCTCTCCGGCGGCAATATTGACCCGATGCTGATGCTGAAGGTGATTCAGCGCGGTCTGTCTGCTGCTGGCCGCTACATGACCGTGAAGATGATGCTGTCTGACCGTCCGGGTGAGCTGGCGACCATCTCCCGCATTATTTCCGAGAACGACGCGAACGTCACCGGTGTGGACCACACCCGCGTGGGTGGCTCGCTCTCCATGGGTGACGTGTCGATTACGATCGACATGGAGACCAAGGGTGTGGAGCACTGCCGCCAGGTTATTTCTGCCCTGGAGGATGAGGGTTTCAAGCCCATCATCGTCTACTAAAGACCAGAACGTGGGCAGCCCCCGCACTATACCAACCGGTACCGTTGTGACCCTGTCGGTGCTGCAACGGGGCGGGGCTTGCATCCTGCCCGGGTGCCGCCGTACTAGAGCAGGTCAAGAACCTTCACACTGTACGTATCGCGTACAGTGAGGTCCTCCACCGGGACTTCCTTAAGATAGAGCTTGTTCCCGCCCCGAATCTCGTACTGGTACATTCTGCGGTTGAGCGCATCAAAGACATACCCCAGATAGTGCTCTACCACATGTTCCCGGGTGTCTTCGATGAAGTCTGTAATGAACAGGTGCTGTTTCTCCACCCCGATACGTGCGGCCATTTTAGCGAATTCCGCAGGAAAATCCTCCGGAAACAGCCGGGTGAGGTCCATAATATCCTCCAGAAAAATCTCGAGGGGAATATCGTCAAAATCTACAGGTTCCATAGTTTTCCTTAAGAGGGGATATTGCAAGGGATACGCCCGAAACGGCCAGGGGAGCGGGCACTTGAAGGTGGGCTATAACGGTTACATAAAAACCCGGACTATACGAGTAGCCCGAGTTTTCACCTGAAACCTTTTGCGCCCAGAGCTTAGCCCTGGAACGGGGTGACTGAAATGATCTTAGCCACCAGATCGTTGCCGTTGGGTGCCTGGTAGGTGACCTCGTCACCCTGCTTAGCGCCCATAATTGCTGCGCCCAGCGGGGACTTCTCGGAGAAGACCTTCAGGTCGCTACCTGCCGGCAGAGTGTCCTCAATTTCGCGGGAGCCGAGCAGGAACTTCAGAGTGCGGCCGGCAACCTCAGCTTCGATAACCATGCCGTGTTCTACCACGCCGTCGTCAGCGGGAGTGTCGCCGATGTGCGCGGTTTCCAGCAGGTGCTTGAGCTGCTTGATGCGCGCCTCGTTCTTCGCCTGCTCGTCGCGTGCTGCGTGGTAGCCGCCGTTCTCGCGGAGGTCACCCTCATCGCGTGCCTGCGCGATGCGGTCAACGATTTCCTGGCGGTACGGGCCGGAGAGGTACTCCAGCTCCTGGGTGAGGCGGTCGAAGGCGTCCTGAGTGAGCCATGCACCGGTGTTTTCAGCCATGCGTGTCCTTTGCTTATGCGCCGGCTCTGCCGGTGCGAAACGAATAAACCCGCTACCGCGTGCCGCGTTCAATGCGCGGCGGTACCGGTAACGGAATGAATCAACAGACCTATTCTAGAGCACCGGAGGATTTTCGGCTGTTATGCCGGTCGTATCTTCCCCTCTGAGCGCATCTTCGTCGGTACGCACGCCTGTAGCTGAACGCTCCGCCAGCATCAGCCTGTTTCATGCCCAAGAATCTGCTGATATGACGGCATGTTTCACGATGTCACACGGCGTCATCTGCGCTAGTGTACCGGCGCTATCCTTGGGTATCATACGAGAAGCTACAACCGTAAAATTTCTGCCGTGTAGCGCTCGTATTCGCGAGTCACAGACACATCATCGACCCCCTGGCGCATCATCTAAAGGAGACCACCGTGAGCGAAGCCATTGAACAGCTGAAGGCAAACCTGCCGTCTCACCCTCCCGTGGACTCCCTCAAACCCCTGGAGGAGGACTACACCGGTCTGCGCATCCTCGCGGTGCACGCCCACCCGGACGACGAGTCTTCCAAGGGCGCCGGTACCGCCTCGGCGTATATTGCCCGTGGCGCCCGCTTCATGGTGGCGACGATGACCGGCGGCGAGCGCGGTGACATCCTGAACGAGGAGATCGATAAGAGCCCGCGTGCGCACCGCGACCTGCCGGGTCTGCGCCGTGCTGAGATGGCGGCTGCCCGCGAGATTATGGGTATTGAGCACCGCTGGATTGGCTTCTTCGACTCGGGTCTGCCCGAGGGCGACCCCATGTCGCCGCTTCCCTTCGGTAGCTTTGGCACCATGCCCCTGGACCGTGCCGCCGCGCCGCTCGTGCGTCTGGTGCGTGAGTACCGCCCCCACATCATCATCACCTATGACGAGATCGGCGGTTACCCGCACCCCGACCACATCATGACCCACAAGGTTGCCGTGGAAGCATTCGAGAAGGCAGGCGACCCGGAAGCCTACGTGGGTGAGGGTGAGCCCTGGACCCCACTGAAGCTCTACTACGACCGCGCATTCAACCCCGAACGCACCCTCGCCCTGCACGAGCATCTGCTCGATACGCACGGTGAGAGCCTGCTGAGCGGCTGGATTGAGAACCTCGCGCACCGCGCCTCCTCGGGTGAGGCGCCTCGCCACGAGACTACGACCCGCATCCTGGTGACCGATCACTTTGAGCAGCGCGATCAGGCTTTGCGCGCGCACGCCTCGCAGGTGGACCCGAACGGCGTGTTCTTCGCCGTTCCCAGCGAACAGCTGAAGGACATTTGGCCCTGGGAGGACTACACGCTGGCCGCCTCGCACGCTGAGGTTCAGCTGCCCGAATCTAGCCTGGACGAGGGCCTGAGCGACTACTACGTTATCTAGGCTGGGGCGCAGCGCCCCGCGCGTTACAATGATGCCCTTCACCCACGATATGAGTCGTAGGTGAAGGGCATCAACCATTCTTAGGCGCGCGATGCGTGCAGCCCCTGTACGCAACCCTGAATGCCGCCACCAGCCGCCACAAATTTTGAGCCGATTCTCAGCCCAACCGCGATGCCGATTGCCGCGAAGGTACGGCGCGGCGGCGTAGAATAAGAGCTTGGACTCTTTCGTTAGAGCCCGCTGAATTATCTGCCACGACAGCCGAATGAGGTATGAGCTATGAGCGCCAACGCCCTGCCCGTGATTACTGTGCACGGCCACGCCAGCAACCCCGGCACTGTCACTGAGCCTACCGTCTATGAGCAGGCTCTGGCGCGCTCGCTGAGCCCCGCATCCCTGCCGGCACATATTGGAGTGCTGGTGGACGGTAACCGCCGCTGGGCGGCTCAGCGCGGCTTGAGCACCCGTGAGGGCCACGCCGCCGGTGCGGAGCGAATTATTGATTTTCTGGCCTGGTGTACTGAGCTGTCGATTCCGCAGGTGAGCCTGTACATGCTCTCCACCGAGAACCTGAAACGCCCCGAGAAGGAACTGACCGGTCTGGTCGCTGTGATTGATGCGTTCTTGGTGCGTCTGGTGGAGTCCGCCTGCGGTCCGGTGCGCGCTATCGGCAATATTGACCTGATTCCTCGCCAGCTGCACGAGCGCCTGGACTGGGCGATTGAGCAGACTGCGCACCTGCCCGGTGTTCGCGTGAACATTGCGGTCGGTTACGGCGGCCGCCAGGAGATTGTGGACGCGGTCCGCTCGGTTCTGCGCGAGGCTGCCGCTGAGGGGGCATCCTTGGACTCGCTTGCCGAACAGCTGAGCGTGGAGGATATTTCTTCGCACCTGTACACCGCCGATATGCCCGACCCGGACCTGCTGATTCGCACTTCGGGCGAGCAGCGCCTGTCCGGTTTCATGACCTGGCAGAGTGCGTATTCTGAGTTTTACTTCTGCCGCGCCCTGTGGCCGGATTTCACACGCGTTGATTTTCTGCGTGCCCTGCGGGATTACGCGAACCGTTCCCGCCGCTTCGGTTCCTAGAACCTATGCGTTCTAGCGCCGCCGGCGCGTGTTTCTCGGCCGGCTGGCTGGCTGGTTCCTGGCTAGCAGCCTCCGGTAGTACAGCCTCCAGCAATACAGAATGGACGTTCTATGCTCGCTGAGCTTTCCCGCCTCTACAACGCTGGAGGCGCCTCCACAATTGCCGCTCTGGTGCTCGGCAGCTACCTGCTGTATTTTCTGTGGTGCGCCCTGCGGCTGTGGCGTATTGATGTGCGGGAGCACCGTCTGCCGCACCGCATCCTGATTCCTTTGGCTATTGCCACCTATACGGCGCTGCCGGTGTCTTTGCTTTTTGCCGGTCGCCCCGCCGATATTTGGCGTGTGATTGGTGCCGGTCTGGTGCTGTGGTTCTGCTACCTGCTTCTGCGTATCCTGTCTTTTGGCGCGCTGGGCCGCGGGGATGTGAAGCTTGCCGGTATTCTGGGCGGCGTGCTCGGGTACCTGTCCTGGGCGAATCTGGGCTGGGCGTCGCTGGTGACGTTCCTTGCCGGTGGTCTGGTGTCTTTGGCTCTGGTGCTGTTTACGAAGGCGCGCGGTAGCACCCGCATTGCTTTCGGTCCGTTTATGCTTTTGGGGGCGCTGGTGGCGTTGGCTGCTCCGGCGTATTCTCTGTGGTAGATTTCGAAGTAGGGTGACCGTCCGGCTAAGTGGCGGGCTTGTTCTGTGTGCGGCTCGCGGCTGTTTGCTCTGCTCTCTAGCACCTATTCCCGATAGACTTGCCGGGGCTTTTGAAAGGTTGATGTTATGCCTACTCCTCCCTATATCCGTAAGCTGCGTGAGCAGATTGGATCGGATTACCTGTGGCTGTCCGGTGCGACGGCTGTGGTGTACCGTGAGCAGGATTCTAAGGTGCTACTGGTGCGCCGTAGCGATAACGGGGCGTGGACCCCGATTACGGGCATTGTGGACCCGGGGGAGAGCCCCGCACTGACCTGCCTGCGTGAGGCGCAGGAGGAAGCGAACGTGCAGATTGAGGTGCTGGAGTTGGCGCAGGTGAAGGCTGACCCTGCCATGCAGTTCGGTAATGGTGACCGCTGCCAGTTCTTGGATCATACGTTCTTGTGCCGCTGGGTTTCTGGTGAGGCGAAGGTGAACGATGAAGAGTCTTCGCAGGTGCGTTGGGTGGATGTGTCTGACCCGGCGGAGCGTGCGTTGCTTTCGGAGCGGATGCTGGACCGTATTGATGCGGCGCTGAACTATGACGGTCACTGCCGTTTTGGTTTGGAGTCGGTGCCGCCGGAAGAGTACTAGACCGGCTGCTGGGGCTGAGTAAAAGCTGCCGAACTAAACCTGCACATACAGAAGGAGGGGCGACCCGCCGTCATGGCGAGTCGCCCCCCCAGCATTTTTATGACAGTTTGTTACATGTTATTGGGTGGTTCTTCCTGTTTTTCTGTGGGAGTGGGGGACTGGAAGCCTAAAGGTTGCCATGGTTTTATTTTGTTTTTGTCTTTTTTACCTTAAGTTGTACCTGCGTATCGAGCTATGAGTGGTGTACATGAGATGCTTTATATATGACATGGGTTACATTGGGAGTGACGGCCCCGTATTAGTCAGTAACCCGAGAAAGATTCGTTCACGTGATGTTCTGGTGAGCGTAGTCGCTTTCCTTTTACTCTGCCTATAAATCTTTAAGGCATGCCATTTTTCTGTGAACTAGGCTCATTGTGTTCATCGCAATTCTTGGTCGCTATTTTGATGCGTCCTGGAAGGAACAAAGCATGACAACACATAAAATACCCTGGAGAATCTACGTAGCCCTTATTGGCTCTCTGGTAGGTACAGGAATATATTCCTTCGCCCTACCCATCGCGATTCTCGCTAGTACAGGCGAAATTGGGTTGGCTGGCGTAATGGCGGTAGCCATGCAAATCCCCAATATCGCCTTGGCATATCCACTAGCAACCCTATCTGATAGTCTGCCTCGAAAACCTATGATTGTGATTGCCGGGGCAGTAAACATCCTCAGCATCCTTACCTTGGCGTTGATGATTGAGCAGCATATGCTGTCATGGTTCGCCATCGCCGCACTAGGATTTGTGAGCGGCGTCTTCTCCGAGCTGGCTGCTGCCTCAGAAGCAGGATATATTCCGCAGCTTCTCGGACGAGAAAACCTTCTTTCGTACAATGCACGTCGTGAAATTTGCGAGGGAATATCCGCAATCGTTGCGCCCCCTACAGCAGGATTTATTGTTCTTGTCGCGGGTGCAACGGTCGGTCTTATCGTCCCGGTGCTCCTTTTCGGAGCGGCAACTATTTCATACGCAACGTTGCCATCCGTAGAGATGGAAACTAAAACTGAGCAACGCGAAACCGCACAACGTGGATTTATTCACCGCATGTTTGACGGTATCCAATACATGTTCTCCGGCGCCCCGCAGAGACTTATCCTTGTCTACACGTTCTTCTTGGCGGCAGCTACGGCATCGTATTCACTCATCATTATTTACCGCCTGTATGAGGAACTCACTTTTGAAGCCTCAGTGGTAGGCATGATTATGGCCTGCAGCGGTATCGGTGGTATCGTCGCGGCGCTCATCATCGATCGTTTCCTCTCTTTCGAGAACACACGAGGAATGCTACTGGTTGCCAACGTCGTATCCCTGCTTGGAATACCGCTCGTCACCGTCAGCAATAACCCCGTAGTGCTCGGCGCCCTGCTCTTCATCCTGGACGTAGGATGGGCATCAGCTTTCATCTTCTCCAACAATCTGCGTGACTGCATTACACCGAATGAGCTACTGGGGCGTGCCAGCTCCCTTGACGGTGCCGTGTTTGGATTAGGAACGCTGTACTCCATGGGCGCGGTAGCACTGATGCTTGACCATCTCGGCTCCTTCAACGCTGCGCTTGTCGTTAGTATCCCGGCTGTACTCTGCCTCATCTACACGCTGGTCCACTATAAACAGTTCAAAGTGTTTAATATCGTTGAACAATAGCGAGAACCCGCTACCAACTCATTGACGGAGCAGAGAACACATACAGAGGGAGGGGCGACCCGCCGTCATGGCGAGTCGCCCCTCCCTCTATGGTTAAGCCGCGAACCTCAGGCGAGGTTCAGGCGGGTGAGATTAGAAGTTGCCCAGCATCTTGGTGACGTCCAGAGCCGCGTCCAGCTGCTCCTCAGTCACTTCGCCGCGCTCCACGTAACCCAGAGCCACAACTGCCTCGCGGACAGTCACCTTGTGAGCCACCGAGTACTTAGCGATCTTCGCAGCAGCCTCGTAACCAATCAGCTTGTTCAGCGGGGTCACGGTCGACGGCGAAGCCTCAGCCAGGAAGCGGCAACGGTCAACGTTAGCGGTCAGACCGTCAATCATCTTCTCAGCCGAAACGCGAGAAACATTAGCGAGCAGGCGAATCGACTGCAGCAGGTTAGCAGCCATCACCGGGATACCCACGTTCAGCTCAAACGCGCCGTTAGTGGAAGACAGAGCAATGGTTGCGTCGTTACCGATGACCTGAGCGGCAACCATAATGGTAGCCTCACAAATCACGGGGTTGACCTTACCGGGCATAATCGAGGAGCCGGGCTGCAGATCGGGGATGTGCAGCTCGCCCAGGCCGGTGTTCGGGCCCGAACCCATCCAGCGGATGTCGTTGCTGATCTTCATCAGGCCGTACGCCAGGGTGCGCAGCTGACCGGAAACCTCGATCAGGCCGTCACGGTTAGCCTGAGCCTCGAAGTGGTTACGAGCCTCGGTCAGGGGCAGGCCGGTCTCCTCAGCGAGCAGCTCAATCACGCGAGCGGAGAAGCCGTCCGGGGTGTTAATGCCGGTACCCACAGCGGTACCGCCCAGGGGAACCTCAGCCACGCGGGGCAGGGAAGCGTTCACACGCTCAATGCCGTAACGTACGGTTGCGGCGTAGCCGGAGAACTCCTGGCCCAGGGTGATGGGGGTTGCGTCCATCAGGTGGGTACGACCGGACTTCACAACGTCCTTGAACTCTGCGGACTTGCGCTCCAGGGACTCAGCGAGCACCTCGAGAGCGGGAATCAGGTCCTTCACCAGAGCCTCGGTCACAGCAACGTGCACGGAGGTGGGGAAGACGTCGTTGGAGGACTGGGAAGCGTTCACGTGGTCATTGGGGTGAACCTCAATGCCCTTGGACTCCAGGGAACGGGTTGCCAGGGTTGCCAGAACCTCGTTCGCGTTCATGTTCGAGGAGGTACCGGAACCGGTCTGGAAGACGTCAATGGGGAAGTGGGCGTCGTACTTACCGGTTGCTACCAGATCCGCTGCGTCGCGGATAGCCTGGGCGCGCTCAGCGTCGAGCACCTTGAGTTCCTCATTGGCGGTCGCGGCTGCCTTCTTCACGAGGGCAAGCGCACGAATATGGGCGGATTCGAGGGTCTGACCCGAAATCGGGAAGTTCTCGACTGCGCGCTGGGTCTGTGCACGGTAGAGTGCATCAGCCGGAACGCGAACTTCGCCCATGGTGTCATGTTCAATGCGGTATTCAATGTTTTCAGCCATACCTCTAGGATAGGCGTTCAAAGTGGCTTACGTCGCCTCGAAAAGGTGTCAAAAGAGGAAAAACGCTCATAAATTTTGAGGCGTGAGAAGGCGCGTAAAAACCCCGCCCCGGTAGATGTGCGAACACGCTACCGTGGCGGGGGTATCCCATAGAAAAATCTGTTGTTAAGTGCGAGCATGTGGGTTCTCGCGCTAAGGCTCGTAATGAGCGGAGAAGAGGAAACCTAGTCCAGGTTCTCGGCAACCACAACGCGCGGGGGAGTCTTCACGACCACCGGAAGCGTCTGAGTCGGCGGGTTCTGCGCGTCGTTCTTCTCCTCCGGCAGGGTCAGATCCTGCGAACTGAACACCAGCTCCGCCTTACCCTCCTTCAGATGGTAGAAGACACCAATCACGGCGACCTTACCCTCAACCACCGCATCCGAAATGATGTGGGACTGCTCAATAATGCGGATGGCGGTCTGGCGGGTGTGCTCACGCACCATGTCGTTGACGACCGGGTTCTCCGGCAGCTTCGGGGACATCACCGAAGGCAGGATGTGCTGCACCAGGTTACGGATGAAGCCGTGCGGCATCTCACCGGACTCCAGGGACTTGCTGGCCGCAGTCACAGCACCGCAGGAGTCGTGACCGAGAACCATCACGATAGGGGTCTCAAACTCATCAACCGCGTACTCCAGCGAGCCGAGCGCGGCATTCTCCAAGACGTGGCCGGCGGTACGCACCACGAACGCGTCGCCCAGGCCCAGATCAAAAATAATCTCTGCCGCGAGGCGAGAGTCACCGCAACCGAAAATCGAGGCGAACGGGAACTGACCCGATGCCAGGTCGGTACGGCGAATCGTGTCCTGATTGGGGTGCTCATTGCTACCCTCAACAAAACGGCGGTTACCGTCCTTCAGACGCTTCCATGCTTCTGCGGGAGTCGGTTGGATGCCAGCCATGTGATGCTCCTTAGCGGACAAATACAGATAACGCGTGCCGTCGGAGGCAACGAATCTGCGAACGGGTATGTGGGGCTTCAGGCGCTCGCACTGAAGCTCAGCTCCTTGCCGGGAGCCTCCCGGAGAAAGAACCTACCTCAAATATGCCTTAAATATGCGAAAAATAGCTAGTTTGGCACGCCTTCACAACACCCAAAATCAGCGCCTCAGAGCGTATGAAGTGCCGAAGAGAGACGCAGCCCTCACCAATTTGCCGCATCTGCTCACCTTAAAGTCAACACGCACGCAAACTCGTTCAGAACAAGAAAAACGAAGCCTGCGCGCGCTATCCTGAAAGGAGCACTACTGCGTCGGCGACTTCGTGCTGGAAAGAACCAGCCAGCCGACGGTGTATTCAGAAATCTCGAAGGTGAGTCTATGACTACGAACAACAACCACGGCGATCGCAACCTCGCAATGGAACTGGTCCGCGCGACTGAAGCTGCAGCAATTGCTGCAGGCCCCTGGGTCGGTGCAGGCGAAAAGAACCTCGCAGATGGTGCAGCCGTAGACGCAATGCGTTACCGCCTCTCCACCGTCAACTTCAACGGCACCGTCGTCATCGGCGAAGGCGAGAAGGACAAGGCTCCCATGCTGTACAACGGCGAGAACGTCGGCGACGGCTCCGGTCCCTCCCTCGACGTCGCGGTTGACCCCATCGACGGTACCCGCCTGACCGCACTCGGCATGGACAACGCCCTCTCCGTGATTGCTGTGGCAGACGGCGGCACCATGTTCGACCCCTCCGCAGTGTTCTACATGGAGAAGCTGGTCACCGGCCCCGAAGCCGCAGAGTTCGTCGACCTGCGCCTGCCCGTCAAGCAGAACCTGCACCTGGTCGCTAAGGCTAAGGGCAAGAAGGTCAGCGAGCTGACCGTATGCGTGCTGGACCGCCCTCGCCACGCCAAGCTGATCCAGGAGATTCGCGAGGCAGGCGCCCGTACCCGCATCATCCTCGACGGTGACGTCGCCGGCGCTATCGCAGCCTGCCGCGAAAACACCGGCGTGGACCTCATGCTCGGCACCGGCGGCACCCCCGAAGGCGTTGTCGCAGCATGCGCTATCAAGGCAACCGGTGGCGTCATCCAGGGCCGCCTGGCACCGACCGACGAGGCAGAACGTGAAAAGGCACTGGAAGCCGGCCACGACCTCGACCGCGTGCTGACCACCAACGACCTGGTCACCAGCGACAACTGCTTCTTCGCCGCAACCGGTATCACCGACGGCAAGCTGCTGCGCGGCGTGCGTTACAGCAAGAACGTTGTGACCACCCAGTCGCTGGTTATGCGTTCCTCCTCGGGCACCGTGCGTACCGTTGAGGCAGAGCACCGTCTCTCCCGCCTGCGCGAGATTCTCTCGCACACCAAGAGCCCCGAAGAGCAGTAGTCTTCGAAGGGCAGTAATCTTCGCCCCCGCAAGGGCTGAGGAGTCTTAGCGAGACTCCTCAAACATTGCACATACATACACAGGGAGCCGCCCCCACCGAAGAACTCGGTGAGGGCGGCTCCCTCGTATATTTAGCTTTTAGTTCTCAGGATAGGCCCCAGTAGCGGTGCGCCTGAACCCGTTAGCGAGAGCGGAAAGACTGAACCTTCGCCTTCGCCTTCGACACAGCATCACGAACCGCCGGACGAGCCTTGTACGCCAGGGTGTAGGCGCGGTAACCCAGCGAGGTCACCGGAACATCCCAGGTACCCGGGTACTCCACAGACTCGCCACCGAAGGACTTCTTGAACTTCGTGAAACCAGCCCACTCGTGATCCGGCTGATTCTCCGGCGCAATACCGAAGAGGTCAACGTACTTCAGACCCTTACGCTTAGCGTCCAGGATGAAGTTCGTAACCACCGGAATACCCGCGGACAGGCGACGATGCTCAAAAGAAGCCGCCGCATGCGCGTAAGTGCGGGTGTCATCCGAATCGTACACAAACGCCGCCGCAATCGGGGTGCTCTCACCGTTCTCATCGGTCAGCTTCGCAATGTACAGGGACGCCGCACCGGCGGGCATCAGCACGCGAGCAACCTGCATCAGGTACTCATCCTGCTGACGGTTAAAACCGTTACGGTCCGCAGTCTCATCCAAGAACGCGAACAGAATCGACAAATCCTCAGGATTCGTCGACACCTCAATGGTCACGCCCTTCTTGTGGATGTTGCGGTGTAGGTTGCGGTTATTGGACTTCATGCCCTTGAGGATCTCGTCCTCAGAGCCCGAAAGATCAATAATCTGAGTGTGCGAAGGCTGCACCTGGCGAGGAGCCAGAACTGCACCGCGACGAGCCAAGAAAGCAGCCGCATCCTGATCGCCCCAAATAGCGGATTCAGTCGGCTCAATGCGCACAAACAGGCAACGATGCTTTGCAGCTTCTTCCTTCAACGACGCGAGAGCCTCATCAAAAGCCACAGCGCTGGAGGCGACCGGTCCGTACGGGCTGTACAGGTAGCGGCCGGTAGCGCCGCCCTCAACGGTCGCAAGGTACGACCAGCCGTTACCGCTCTTACGGATCACGGTGTGACCATTAGATTCCTGAAAACGTGCCCAAATATCGGACTGAAGAATATTGCTCATTCTTCTAGTGTATCCGAGCTTAGGGAACGTAAGCCTGGGGCTCCGACGAGGCCTCGGGAGCAGAAGCGGGGCGGGGTGCGGAGGAGCTCTCCTCCGCCTCGCGCTCGGCCGCTGCCTTTGCCTTCGCCTCGGCAACGCGGGTGCGCAGAGCCGCGCCCTTGTCCATTGCGGTCTGGCGCAAATCCTGAGAGAACTGACGCAAATCAGCGTGAACCTGCTGAGCAAACGCATCGGTACCCGAACCCAAAATACGCAGAGCCAGCAGACCCGCATTGCGAGCACCGTTAATGGAGACGGTAGCTACCGGAACACCGGCGGGCATCTGAACAATCGACAGTAGCGAGTCCATGCCCTCGAGGTTCTTCAGACGCACCGGAACACCAATCACGGGCAGAGCGGTGACGGAAGCGAGCATACCGGGCAGGTGAGCGGCGCCGCCGGCACCGGCAATAATCACGCGAATACCGCGGCTGTGAGCCTTCTTGCCGTACTCAATCATGTCCTCGGGCATGCGGTGTGCAGAAACAACATCAGCCTCGTAAGGGATGCCGAACTCGTCCAGAACCTCGGCGGCGGCCTCCATGACCGACCAATCCGAATCCGAACCCATCACAATGCCAACAATGGGCTGGGAAGAATTATAGGGAGACTGAGACATAATCCTCATATCCTTTCAGGATGCGGTGGCGAACCACCATCAATAGGGTGCGTCGGATACGCAGGATGCTCTCACCCCACGCACCGGCTAAAACAGGGGCTACAGGGGGCGGCCGTCACGCAAAATGGAGGCGGCATTCGCGGCGCTATGACGCAACGCCTCAAGCTCAGCCACCGTGCCAGAAATATTCACGTGACCAATCTTGCGGCCCGGACGGGTTTCCTTGCCGTAGAAGTGGATCTTTGCGCGCGGCTCAGCCGAAAGCGCCAGCGGGTAGACACCGAAAATATCTTCGTTCTCACCGCCCAGGTAGTTCTTCATCACGGCAACACCCTCCAGCACGGAGGTATCACCCAGCGGCAGATCCAGTACCGCACGCAGGTGCTGCTCGAACTGGCTGGTCACCGAGCCGTCCTGAGTCCAGTGGCCGGTATTGTGCGGGCGCATCGCCAGCTCGTTGATGTAGAAGCCGGCGGGGGAGCCGGGAACCTCGAAAAGCTCAGCCGCCATTACACCGGTCACGCCCAGCTCGGAGGCAATGGTCACCGCAGCGGCTGCGGCAGCCTCAGCAATCTCGGGGTCCAGGTCCTGCGCGGGTGCAATAACCTCATCACAGATGGAGTTCACCTGGATGGTCTCAACAACCGGCCAGGGGCGCACTTCGCCGCTTTCACGGCGAGCCACTAGAGCGGAGAGCTCACGGGTGAAGGGCACTTTCTCCTCGGCAAGTAGAGCGGAGAAATCAGTGCGGGAAGGCAGCTGCTCGAACCACTCGGCGCTGCGCTCGCGAGCCTCCTCGGGGGAATCCAGAACGAGTACGCCCTTGCCGTCGTAGCCGCCGCGCGGGGTCTTCAGCACAACGGGCCAGCCGATTTCATCGCCGAAGGCGAGCAGCTCGTCCAGGGTAGAAACCTTAGCCCAGCGGGGGTTCGGCAGGCCCAGACGCTCAATAGCGGCGCGCATCAGGAGCTTGTCCTGAGCGTACTGGAGAGCTTCGGGACGGGGCTGAACATTCACGCCCTCCGCCATGAGGGTGCGCAGAAATTCGGTGGGCACATGCTCATGGTCGAAAGTGATGACATCCTTGCCGCGAGCAAATTCGCGGAGGGTGTCCAGATCTTTGTAGTCCCCGACGGGGGCGGTACGTACCGCTGCCACGGCGCCGACGGTGGGCGCCTCCGCGAGAATCTGCAGGTTCAGGCCAAGGTTAGTTGCTGCGGGTGCCATCATGCGGGCCAGCTGGCCTCCGCCGATGACGCCAATTACGGGTCCAGTCACAGGGTAAGTCACAGCACCTAAGTGTACCGGGTTTGGAGAGCCTGTGGGAGCAAGACCACATTAAGGTCACAGAATGGGTTTAACTGGGCGGCAGAGCCCAATATTTGGGCGTAAAAGCCGGAAGAAATCGTAAAAACCTGCCTTCTGCCCAGTCAACGTGAGATGAAAGGGAATGTCTCGTTAGCTGGGAGGTCTGTGGAAAAACTCTCAAAGGTACAAACAACCAACCGGGACTGTAATAACATATAAGAGCTTGTAAAAGAGGGGGAAACAACCGTCGGACATTGCGTTTCCAACGCCAACCGGCGCTAATCTTCCCTTTTTCCCAATAAATCTCTGCTAGATAGGTCCCGCATGAGCGCACAGACGAAACCGACCCTCACCGAACGCTTGAAATCCCTCTGGGACAGCTACGGTATTGAGGTTCTCAAATTCGGTACCGTGGGCGGCGCCGCCTTCATCGTGAACTCTGTGACGGTGTGGGTGCTGATGATGACCATCATGTCGGAATCCCACACCAAGGCGAAGGTTGTAGCGAGTGTTGTCGCAACTATTTTCTCCTGGCTCATGAACCGTCTGTGGACCTTCCGCGACTCCCGCTCCGAAAACTGGAAGCGCGAAGCCATCGAATTTGGCCTGGTGAACCTGCTCGGCATCCTCGTTGAGGCAGGCTGTGTGGCATTCAGTACCTACGTGCTGAACCTGCGCACCCCCGAGGCGTCCTTCATCTCCGGTACGATTATCGGTACCATCCTGGGTACCATTCTTCGCTACTTCCTCTACCGCTTCTGGGTCTACGGTTCGCACCGCCAGAAGGTTGACGAAGGTGAAGGCACTGACCACGAAGAGCTCGGCCGAATGTTTGACGAAGCTGCCGCCATTCTCGACGGCGAAGAGCCTGCAGCACGTAAGGCTACCTCTGAAGCAGCCGCACCCGAGTCGCAGGCGAAGCCCGGTTCGCAGAAATCCTAGACCCCGCCTAACACCGACCATCAGCTAAGACGTGTTCTAAAAACTTATCCCCCGATACGGCGCGTATCGGGGGATAAGTTTTTTAAAATCCAGGAAACTTGGAAGAATCACTCGCCGCGGGGAATCTCCGCCGCACGCTCGGACGCCATCAGGGATGCAAGCTGCTCACCTTGCCAGTCCACACTCGGGTCAGCCACAAACACCGCATGACCGGAGAGCAAAATCGCCAGAACCTCCAGCAGGGCGCTCAAGGTCGCCTCCGAGGCATCAAAACCGTAGTCGGGGCTCAACTCCAAAGCGAGCGCACGCTGCCCCGAAGGTAGCGTATAGCCCGCCGTACGATAGGCCTGTGCCTGCGTGAGAGCCTGCTCGTAGGCTTCCGCGTAGCTGAAACCCTCAATGATTTCTACCGAATCATCGGGAAGTAGACCCGAGTACTGGTCGCCAAAGCTACGCACCAGCGCGCAATAATCGAGCACCTCATCGGCATAGGAGGACAGCGCCTGCAGGTCACCGGTGTAAGAAAGCGCCAGCGGGGCACGATCAACCGCCAGAAGGTACGCGGGGTCGTTCGTGTAGCCAGCCTCCTGCTCGGTGCAGACTGCGGCAACCAACGGCTCATCCTGGTTCAGCAGAGCGCCCACACGCAGCGCCGCCAAGCCCAGAACAATAGTGCGCCAGTGCAGGGGAGCCTGAAGGTCAAAGTCCTCACCAGGCTCCAGTTCGCATTCTTCAACCAGCAGGTTTGCGCTCTTATCAACCCAATTCATGAGGACCCTGCCGGAGA
This sequence comes from Rothia sp. HMSC072B04, assembly GCF_001813725.1. Lineage (NCBI taxonomy): Bacteria > Bacillati > Actinomycetota > Actinomycetes > Micrococcales > Micrococcaceae > Rothia > Rothia sp. HMSC072B04. Next base: position 121,714 of record NZ_KV813802.1, read on the forward strand.
GCTCGATGCGCTCGCCATTTACCGAATACCAGATGAGGGCGGGAGTCTGCTGGCTGCTGAGCTTCTCAAAGAAGCGGTTCAGAGTTGTGGGCACGGAGGCGCCGGTGGGGGAGAGAGTAACCATGGGTTTTACTCTACCGCACCGTGTGGTGGGGCGCGTGGAGAAGCCGACGCGGGAGTAAAAGATACAGGGGTAAAGTAAAAACGCCTAAGGATGCCTTAAAAAATCTAATGGCTCAAAATGTTTGACAGCCCTAATGTCTCATTTTGGAATGTGGCATAAATATAAATTGGAAATGTAAATGGTTCGCAATGCCTCGAAAAATATTCAGAAACCGCATGGTGAAAAAGATAAGTTTTTCTTATCTAATTATTAGAATCTTTCCCTATACTCGAGATGGGGCGTGTGGGATGGTCGTCATGAACCCTTATATTTGCAGTCAGGATGCGGAATTTGCGGGCGATGGAAACCACTCCTGGAGAAGGGAAAACCTGGGTGTCCCTTAGGTGTGAGCGAGGGTAAGTGGTGCGTGGGAAAATATATAAAGGTCAAATTTACATTAAATATGACGCCCCTAACACATACATCTAAATATTGTTTAAGTCTAGTTTGACGAAACGGCGTGTCGCACGTCTAATAGATATATAAGCGTGTTTGCCTTGGAGGGACCGTAGAGGCCAAAGCGAACCATGCCACACCATACACACTAAGATTCCGTCGACGACGGATCCGCAGACTCATTAAGCTCACAATGAGAACACGGAAGGAAAACCCATGGGCTCCTACATTGCATCGGACCGCTCCATCGCGGCCGCGCGCGCATCAGGCGCTCAGCACCGTAGCATGAATCCCACTCAATCTCTCGAAAAAGCCACCGACGCCTTTCTCGCAGACGCAGAACGAAACATGCCTGCCTGCACCGACGTATGGACCGCAGCGGCAGGACTCTACGGAACCGAAGGCGAAGACGGAGAACTCGCCTGGCAAGCTGAAGCACTCTGCGCCCAGACCGACCCCGAAGCCTTCTTCCCCGAGAAGGGCGGCTCCACCCGAGACGCCAAAAGGGTATGCGGTGTATGCCCCGTGCGCGAAGAATGTCTACAATATGCAATGGACAATGACGAGCGCTTCGGAATCTGGGGCGGGCTGTCAGAACGTGAACGCCGCCGACTGCGCAAGCAGGCGAGCTAAGCCAGGAAGGTACCATCTACATGCAGACCGCACGACTGTGCTCCCGCCAGACCTGCCAGCGAGAGGCGACTGTTACTCTCCACTACTCCTACGCAGATTCCACGGCACTCATTGATGCACTCTCTGAATTCCGCGAACCCCACGCCTACGACCTCTGCGACGATCACGCCGCACGACTGACGGCACCTCAGGGCTGGCGAGTGGTCTACAAGGTACCCGTCCAGGGTGCGGACACCATCGAATCCTAGAATTCGGACCCAAGATTTAAACACCCGAATGCAAAGAACCTTCCGTGAATTCACACGGAAGGTTCTTTGCGTATGAGAAACTGGCAGATAGTACAGACACCCGCAACTCACTCAAACACCATTCACTCGAAAAGAACGCGAGATCCATGAGCAAAGAAACACACCGAGGAATGTGGGGCGCACTGCGCCCGGCCATCCGCCGCACCAGTGCCGAAGAACTACTCCACGCCCGACGCACCGAAACTAAAACCAGCGAACCGGCACCGCACACCGGCGCCTTCGGGCGCATCGCAGCAGACGTACCCACCGTCGCCGAAGAACCCGACCTGCCTACCGGCTCCGTACCCGTCGTACCCGCACGCAGCAAACTACGCGAACAGGGCGTCGGCACCCGCGTGCGCACCCGCACCAACGTCTCCACCGGCTTCGTGCCCCTCGTTCGCGACTCGCAAAGCACCCCCAAAAACCCGACCCTCAGCGACCTCAACCGCGAAACCATGCAGAGGGCAGCAGAAGCAGAAGCAGCAGCAGCAGAAGCCGAAAAAGCCGCTGAAGCAGAAACCGTCGCCACAGCGGAGGCGGCAAGCGCCTCCACCGCCGGACGCAAGTACCGCACCGAAACCACCCGCACCGGTCACACCCACGCGGTCGCAGACCCCAACGCGCCGCTGTCCTCCCTGGCGGCCTCGCCCGAAGCCGCAGAACGCGCCGCGGCACGCGAAGACGCTGTGGAAGACACCCCGCGCTTCCTCAAGCTCCGCGCAACCCTCATCGCGCTCACCGTACCGCTGACCGTACTCATGATCGCAATCCGCGCTGTAGCCTCCGCGCCCTTCCTCTGGCTCGAATACCACCGCCCCGGATTCCCCGAAGACAGCTACGGCTACTACCTCGTCGAGAGGATGCGCCTGGGCTCCTACGGCGTGGACTACATCAACAACTTCGCGCCGCGAGAATACCTCGCCCGCGTTACCACCGGTGCCGACAACACCCTCGCCTTCACCGAGGCAGAAGTGAACCACATGCACGACGTGAAGTGGGTGCTGCTCATCGCAACCGTAGCTGTAGCCGTGCTCTTCCTCGTGACGCTCTTCAGCAGCATCTCCCTGCGCGAGCGCGCCCCCGGAACCATCCGCCGCAGCCTCTTTGCCGGCACCTGGATTACCCTGGGACTCATCGTGGTGCTCGGCGTTGTGGGCGCCTTCGGTTGGGAATGGCTGTTCACCACCTTCCATCAGGTGTTCTTCCCGCAGGGCAACTGGGAATTCTCCGTACGAAGCTCCCTAATCCGCCTCTACCCGCCGCAGTTCTGGATTGATGCGGCAATCGCCGTAGCGGTCCTCGTGGCAGCGCAGATTACCCTCCTGCTCGTGACCACCTGGCCCACCAAATACCGCAAGCTCAAGGCAGAACGCCGCCGCCAGGAGCGCCAGGAACTGCGCGTCAAGCTCGCCTCCGCACGAGTCGGCGAGAACTAAATTCCATAAGCCTTCTCGCTCCCCGCGTTAGAGCGCAGAGGGCACAACAAAGGGGGCTGGGCATCTACCCATACGGTAGAACCCAGCCCCCTTTGCTATACCCAAGCACGTATCATCCGGCTTGCATCATCCGAGCCTAAATCCAGGACTTAAACCACATATGCGAATACCACTGCTCATACGGAATCACCTGAGCAGTCCACAGCGGCATAAAGTACGCGCTCAACACCAACACGCCCACCAGGTAAATCGCCACCAGCGTCACGCCCAAACGGGCACGCAACACCGAACCGCGAGCACCCGACAGCGCCAGACCCAAAACACCCGCCAACAGCAGGATCAGAAACGGCTCAAAGGACAGTGCGTAGAAGTAGAACATCGTGCGGGTCGGGTACATAAACCACGGGAAATAGCCCGCACCGAACACAACCAGCAGCGCACCAAAACGCCAATCACGCTTCAACAGCAGGACCAGAAGCGCCACAATAATCGCCGGAATAAACGCCCACCAAATCGCCGGGTTACCGATATTCAAAATAGCCTCGGAACAGGACTTCACGGTACAACCCGAAGAACCCAGCTTCGGCGACTCATAGTAGTACGAGGTCGGGCGACCCAAAACCAGCCACTGCCACGCCTGCGAAGCATACGTATGCGGGCTACTCAAACCAGAATGGAACTTAAACGCCGACACATGGTACTCCCACAGGGAACGCAGATCCTCAGGAAGCCACATGACACCCTTGCCCGGGTTTTCAACAGCCCAACGGCGGAAATACGCATTCGACGACTGGAACCAGCCTGCCCAGGTGCTCAAATACACCAGCAGACCCACACCAATCATCTGGAAGAACGCGGGGATGCCGTCACGCACCAGCGCCGTCAAACCCCACTTGTCCAGGCCCACAATACGGCGAGCATTAATATCCCAGAACACCGTCAGCAGACCCATCGCCGCAATAAAGAACAGCGAATTCCACTTCACACCCACCGCGGCACCGGCACATACACCGGCAGCGAAACGCCACAGGCGCAGACCCATGCTCGGACCCCACGGCATCGGCGGAAGCACACCGCTATTCTGGCGTGCCGCCTCCGCAATATTGCGCGCCAACACGCGCCGCGCCTGAATACGGTCAAGTACCAGACACACAAAAGTCGCGAGAATCCAGAACATCTGGAAAATATCCAGTAGCGCCAGACGAGACTCCACCAGCATCAGACCATCTACCGCAGCCAGCAGCGCCGCAATAGTCGCCACCGTCATCGAACGGAACAGCAACCAACCAGCATACGCAATCAACGCCACCGACAGGGTGCCAATCACCGCAGCAGAAACACGCCAACCAAAGGGATTATTATCACCAAAAATTGCCATGCCCGCGGCAATCATCCACTTACCCAACGGCGGATGCACCACATACTCCGGCGAATCCGTCAACAGACCCGACGGGTGACCCGCCGCGAAAGAGGCATTAGCGTCCTTCGACCAGCTCAACTCATAGCCATAATGCACATATGAGTAGGCGTCCTTGGCGTAGTACGTCTCATCAAAAACAATGGCATTCGGATGCGCCAAATTATAAAAACGCAGAATACCGGCAACCAGCACAATCAATGCAGGCGCCAACCAACCCCAACGCGGGGCACGAATATAGGCAACAGCGAGCGCATCCAGCAGAGAATCGAGGCCGTAACGACCGCGTTCAGACGAAGAACGGGCCGAACCAACCGGAGCAGCAGATGCGGGAGAAAGTAGCTTAGGTATCTTCACCCCATCAATCCTAAAGGGTCAGAACGCACGATGCACCATTTCAGCCCGTGAACGGCATATATGACGCATCCGGAAGCCCACCCACACCAGCCACCTATTACCCGCCACCCCACCCGGCACCGGATTGAGCGCGGGCGTTACACTTAGTGGGTACACGAAGACCAGACACAGACACGAGGCCTGCCATGACCGCACCCGCAGAATACACCGAAGAAACCACCGACCCCTCAGAAACGGTCGAGGCACCCCAGGCTGACACCGCTGACGTCGCTGTCACCTCCGAAGAAGGCGGCGTGCTCATCCTCGGCGGCACCCCCATCGGCAACCTCGCTGACGCCTCCGATCGACTGCGCTCAGCCCTCGCCACCGCAGACCTCATCGCCGTTGAAGACACCCGCAAGCTACGCACCCTCGCCTCCGGGCTTGGCGTGCGCACCCGCGGTCGCGTCATCGTCAACCACGACCACAACGAAACCGAACGTAGCGAAACCATCGTGCAGGCGGTACAGGACGGCCAGCGCGTGCTGTTGCTCTCGGATGCGGGCATGCCCACCATCTCCGACCCCGGCTACGTTGCCGCCGCAGCCGTCGCGGAAGCCGACCTGCCCGTCACCGTGGTGCCCGGCCCCTCCGCGGCGTTGACCGCGCTCGCGCTCTCCGGTTTGCCCACCGGACGATTCACTTTCGAAGGCTTCCTCGCCCGCAAGGGCTCCGAGCGCACCCGCCGCCTCGCATCGCTAGCGGCGGAGGAACGCACCATGATCTTCTACGAATCCCCGCACCGCACTGCCGCAACCCTGGCGGACTTTGTGCAAACCTTCGGCGCCGACCGCCGTGGAACTGTCAGCCGTGAGCTAACCAAGCTCCACGAAGAGGTTCGACGCGGTACCCTGGCAGAGCTTGCCGAATGGGCTGAGTCTGAGCGCGTCCGCGGCGAAATCGTCATTATTGTTGAGGGCGCACAAGCCCCCGAAACCCCCGAAGCGCAGGACGTAGTGCAACTGGTCCTCGACCGCGTGGCTGGCGGCGAGCGCCTCAAGAGCGCCTGCGCCGCGGTTGCCGCTGAGACCGGCACCTCCAAGCGCGACCTGTATGAGGCGGCACTGGCTGCCCGCTCCGAATAGCCCAGAATCACCGCGCAATTTTACCCCCTAAGTTTTACCCCGCTGTTTTATCCCGAGGATTTATCAATGTGTCAGAGCTATCCCGGTCCTGAAATCACCCAGGAGTACCTGAACTCCCTCGCCGCCCTGGCGAACTACACCCTGCCCACCCCCGCGGCACTTCAGGCAACCGCCCTGCCTAACGGCTGGGCGCCTGTCCCCGGTGAAGTCCCCGCACCCTATAAGGCGGAACTCTACACCGGCATCAGCGACGCCGAAGGGGGAGAAGGCACCCGCCGTCGCTCCACCACCGGCGAGAACGGCCGCAGCCGCAATCTGGTCTTCCCTCCCGCCCCCGAGCCGCTGCCGTACCCCATCGTGGATAACCACACCCACATGGACCTGCTCGACGGCGAAGTGGAAATCAGCGCCCGCGATGCACTCGACGCCGGCGAAAAGCTCGGCATCGCCGCCATTGTGCAGGTCGGATATGATATCCCCTCCTCCCTGTACGCGGTCGCCGCCGCGCAGGCTGATGAGCGTGTCCTCGCCGCCATTGCGATTCACCCCAATACCGCCCCCGAGCTGGCTACAGCCGGTCAGCTGGGGGCGGCGCTAGCCACCCTCGACGAGCTCGCCACCGCCGACCGTGTACGCGCTATTGGTGAGACCGGCCTGGACTATTTCCGCACCGGCGAGGAGGGTAAGGAAGCACAGCACTACAGCTTCCGCGAGCATATTCGCATTGCGAAGAAGCACAACCTGGCGCTGCAGATTCACGACCGTGACGCGCACGAGGACGTTGTGCGGATCCTGGATGAAGAGGGTGCGCCGGAACGTACCGTGTTCCACTGCTACTCGGGTGGGCCCGAGCTGGCCACAATCTGTAACGAGCGCGGCTGGTACATGAGCTTTTCGGGTACGGTTACCTTCAAGAACTCGAAGGGTATTCAGGAATCGCTGGCGATGGCTCGTCCCGAGTTGATTCTGGCTGAGACGGATGCGCCGTTCTTGACCCCGCATCCGTTCCGTGGTCGCCCGAATGCGTCTTATATGACAAATTACACAGTGCGTTTTATGGCGGCTCACCGCGGTGAGGAGCTGGAGGCGTTGTGCCGCCGCATTCGCGAAAATTCGGAGCGTGTGTACGGTCAGTGGTAGGCTGATCAGTCTGCTAGGTTATGAGGCGAGTGTATTTTTCAGTACGATGTTCTATGACAGTTGCAATTGTGCATTATCTTTTTATTAGCGAATGTGCATGTTTCTGTGATAGTTTCATATTATTCACTCTCATAATAAATATTCTCTTCCGGAAGTCGTAGACAGAGATACCCCAACCACCTGACGTTTGCACGACATGTGCCATGTCCGGGTTCCCCTCTAAGCACTATGTGCTCCCCATGCGACGTCATCATGAAATCGGAGAATTCTTTTGATGAGAATTACTAAATATGTTCTGGGCCTGGATGGTGCTAACCGTTTTGACTCGTTCTATTCTGTGGGCGCTCCCGCACAGGGGTTTGTCCGTTACTCCGCGGTGGACAACCGCGATAACCACGTCACCGATGAAGAGTTTGACGTAGAGTTTTTCCGTAGTCGTTGGCATTGTGACCCTAACCCCGCTGAGAAGGGGTGTATGCTCAGCCACGTGAAGATGTGGCGTGACTTCGTCGCTAGTGACGCTGATTGGGCGCTGATTGCTGAAGACGACATCCTTATTTCTCCTGACGCTGAGGCGGTGGTGAACGCAATTATCACGAAGTACCCGCAGGTACAACTGGTGAACCTTTGTGATTCTTTTGCGAATGACGCTGGCAAATTGAATCCGCACGTGGAGTATATTCGCTTGTCGTTGTTGTCTCCCTTCGTATACGGCAAGTACCGTATGGGTAAGCCGTACGGTAGCTGGCCTTTGGTTTGTACTGGCCTGTATCTGATTTCCCGATCGGGTGCTGAGCTGTTGCTCAAGCAGTTCGAGAGTAAGGTTCCGGGTACTGTGGCTGATGACTATAAGCTGTACCAGCAGTGGGGCGTGGATGTGCGTTTTGTGCAGCCTGGTCTGTGCGGCTGGGAGGGTAGTAGCGTTATTCTGGAATCCGGTAAGCGTCATCTGGATAAGGTGAATAGTCTCCAACACGGTACTGGCCCTCTTGACCGTTTGCGTATTGCTTTGGCGCCTAAGAAGCGTATTACAAATGCTAAGAATGCTCTGGAAGCCACTTTTGATGAGGTGAAGCACCGCCTGGGTAAGGCGGAGTAAAGGGGAAATTCATGGCAAAAATTCTGAAATACGTTCTGGGACTGGACGGCGCTAACCGGTTTGATTCTTTCTTCTCGGTGGGGGCACCTGCTCAAGATTTCCAGCGTTATTCTGCGGTGGATAACCGTGATGATCACCTCACTGATGCACAATTCGATAGCAAGCTGTTCTTGACTCGTTACGGTAAAGAGCCGAGGCCTGCCGAAAAGGGTTGCGCTTTGAGCCACTACCACATGTGGAAGGACTTCCTCGCTTCAGATGCCGACTGGGCTTTGCTAGCAGAGGACGATGTCCTCATTTCCCCTGACCTGCAGCCTGTAGTGGAGAGGATTATCGAAAAGTATCCTCACGTGCAGATGGTTAACCTGGGCGATATCTACGCTTCTGAAGCTGGCAAGCTCAACCCGCAGGTTGATTATCCCCGTCTTTCGTTGCTTGCTCCTTTTGTGTACGGCAAGTACCGTATGGGTCGTGCCTATGGTTCAAAGCCTCTGTATGGTGCTGCCTTGTATCTTCTTTCGCGTTCTGGGGCTGAACGACTCGTAGAATGTTATGGCGAGACGGTTCCCGGCGTTGTCGCTGACGATTATTCTCTCTACCGAGAATGGGGAGTAGACGTATATTTGGTGCAGCCCGGTCTATGCGGTTGGGAAGGTACTAGCCTCATTCAAACTTCTGGCGTTCGTCACTTGGAAAGTCTCAAGAGCACGCAGTATGGTACCGGTTTTATCGACCGGTTGCGCATCGCCCTGGCGCCGAGGAAGCGTTTGCAGAATGCAAAGAATGTCCTGGAGGCAACTTTTGAGGATTTGAAGCGGCACCTGGGACGGTAACCCAGAGACGGAATGGGCTACTGCTATCACATAAAAATTGATATGTGGGGCTTCTGCCTGACTTTTACCCCCTCCCTATCGCACACACGATAGGGAGGGGGTACTCGTTTGTTAGGCACCAGTAGAGCTGCAACATATGGCGTCTTATTCTTGGAACATCTGAGATTGGTGCATGTTGTATTCAGCATTGGGCGCGGATGTGCGCTACGCGTAGCCCAATCTGCGCGGCTGGGAATAATCCCGCGCCTCATCACCGACCTCAAATATTCGCCATATTGAAACGCCGTCTAAGGTCTATAGACGAACAATATCGTTGATTTCCCGCGTGTCCTGCTGGCTCTGAAGGTACGTACGGCCATAGCTAAGACCGCTTGGTTGTCTACCGTTGAAGATGTGAAGCACCGCCTGGCACGGTAACCTGGAAGGTAGCACCCTCCACCTAACCGAAGGAATACTGTGAACAATCTGCCCCTGCTCGGACCGGCCGAGATTCGCGAGCTCGCTGAGAGCCTCGACATTCGACCCACGAAGACTCTTGGGCAGAACTTTGTGATTGACCCCAATACGATTCGTCGTATTGTCAATGCCGCGGAGATTTCATCTGAGGAGACGGTGCTGGAGGTCGGCCCGGGTCTGGGCTCGTTGACCCTCGGTATTCTGGACGCGGCGAAGGACATGGTCGCGGTGGAGATCGATCCGCCGCTGGCTCGGCAACTCCCGCACACCATTGAGAAGTTCCGTCCCGAGAAGGCGGGTGATATCGATGTGGTGCTGATGGATGCGCTGAAGGTGACCGAGCTTCCCCGCACCCCGGCCGCCCTGGTAGCGAACCTGCCCTACAACGTGGCGGTGCCGGTGCTCCTGCACCTGTTCGGGCAGTTCCCGAGCATCCGTCACGCGCTGGTGATGGTTCAGGACGAGGTTGCCGACCGTCTTTCGGCGACTCCGGGTTCGAAGATTTACGGTGTTCCCTCGGTCAAGGCCAATTGGTACGCCGAGGTGTACAAGGCGGGTGTTATCGGCAAGAATGTGTTCTGGCCGGCCCCGAAGATTAACTCCGGTTTGGTGGGCTTCCGCATGCGCGAGGAGCCTCTCTCAACCGTGGACCGTGACCTGGTGTTCACGATTATCGATGCGGCCTTCGCCCAGCGCCGTAAGACCCTGCGCGCTGCGTTGAGCTCCTGGGCGGGCTCGGGTGCGCGTGCGGAGCAGATTTTGGTGGCTGCCGGTATCGCCCCGACCGAGCGCGGTGAGAAGCTGGACATCCACGGCTTTATCCGTATCGCGGAGGCTTCGCTGACCGTCCCGGCTGAGCCTGCCGCAGAGTAGTTTCCTCCTGCACCGAATTTTTCATTGATGTTCTTAAGCGAGTTTCCGCGCGAAAGGTGTATGCGTTGATGAGTACCGCCTCCCAGACTGCTATTTCGGTTGATGCCCCCGGAAAGGTAAACCTGTACCTTGCTGTGGGGGACGTTCGCCCGGACGGCTACCATCCGCTGACCACGCTTTTTGCTGCGGTTTCTCTGACCGAGACCGTCACCGTCTCTGAAGGGCAGACTCAGGGCCTGAGCCTGAGCATGGATATTGTGCCCGGTTCCCTGGTGGATCAGCAGATGCAGGCTGGCCAGTTCGATCCCGCCGACGTGCCGATGGACGAGCGGAACCTCGTATACCGTGCCGCCGAGCTGATTCTTGCCGAACACGGTATTTCTGGGCACGGCGTTGAATCCGCGCCGGCGCTGCACCTGCACATTGCGAAGGCTGTACCCGTGGCCGGTGGCATGGCGGGCGGTTCAGCGGACGCGGCTGCCGCCCTCATTGCTACGGACCGCTATCTGCACGCAACCGGCCGCACCGGTGCGCTCCTGACCCAGACGGATTATGAACGTCTTGCCGCGCAACTGGGCGCCGATATTCCCTTTAGCGTGCGTGCCGCGCTCGGGCAGGCCCTCGCACTGGGGCAGGGGACCGGTACCGAGCTGCAGAATATTGCGGCGCCTCGGGAACCTCTGCACCTGGTGATTGTTGCCGCGCAGTTTGGCCTCTCCACCCCCAGCGTATTCAAGCAGCTGGACGCGGGCCGTGCCGCCGGTGAGTATCCCGCCTCCGGCGAGCTGGTGGAACCCCTAGAGCTTCTGGAAGCCCTGAACTCTTATGACGGTTCGGAGGCGGCGCTCGCCTCCCTAGCGGCCCTGTTGCGTAACGACCTGCAGGCACCCGCAGTCTCGTGCGCCCCGCAGCTGGCTGAAACCCTGGCCCTGCGCAATGACGGGGCAGTGCACGCATCTCTGGTGTCTGGCTCCGGTCCGACCGTGCTGCTACTGGCCTCTTCTCAAGCACGAGCAGAGGCTCTCGCTACCTCTCTCCGTGTTGAGGGCCACCACGCCGTAGCTGCCGAAGTTACTAGTGCGTAGCTCATATATCTGTCACACTAGATAACGATTTATCACTCACTGACTTCTATTATTCTCTGGCGGAAAGGGAGAATCTTATGAAGGTTAAAAATATTGTTATCGCCCAGGACCGTTTTAGCCTTCTTGGCGGTATTACGACCGTTAACAGGATCCTGGGCAGGGCCTTTAAAGAAGCCGGGTACAACGTTAGCTATCTGGCGCTCTACGACAATACGGGAGATAACCCTGACGCTGTGACCCCGGATTTTGTGATCCGCGCCGGTTCGCTTGTCTCGAAGACCACCCATAATAAGCTGGTGTACAACAACCCCGGACCGCTGGGTGCCGTGCTGGCGGCTAAGAAGGCATTTACCGTCCTGTGGGACCGCTATAACGCAGTGCGCACCCGCCGTTACCTGCAGTCGCTGGGCAAAGATACCGTTGTTCTGACCTCGATGACCGACATTGCTGAGTATCTGGTGGACTATGCGCGACAGGGGCGGAAGCAGGGGATCGGGTATCTCTACGAATTCCACAGCGCTTTCGACAGCTTTCACCGCACAACTCGTGAAAAGACCCTTAAGGATATTGGGCGCTACTACGACTCCTTCATCGCGCTTTCTGAAGGAGACGCGCGCCTCTTTGCTGAATGGCTGAACCGCCCGGTTGACGCTGTCTTTAACCCTAACGTTTATATCACCCCTGAGATTCAGCAGAAGATTATGGGCATAGCTCAGCAGAAGAAGCCAGTTATTCAGTATATTGGCCGCTATGGGGCTGAGAAGGGTCTCATGCGCATTCTGGAGAGCTTCATTGCGTGTGCGCCGGAGTTCCCTGAATGGACTTTGAAGCTCAACGGCAGCGGAAATGACGAGACTGAGCGTCAGATGCATGAACTTCTCGAGACCCTTGAACCTGCCCTCGCCGAGCGTATCGTGGTGGGTGGACCCCTGAGCTCCGAGCAGGTGCTTGAAGCCTATGCTGAAGCATCATTGACCATTTGTGCCTCTGATTTTGAGGGTGGCCCCATGTCTTTGCAAGAGGGCATGCGCGTTGGTACGCCTTTGGTTTCTTATCCCTCCAGCTATCTATTGTTGGACTATTTGCCTGAATTCGGCTATCTCGCTGAAGAACGTAGCGTTGAGGCGCTGACGAAGCAGCTACGCCTGGCTATAGGTGATGATGAATTGAGAGCTAAAAAATCTGCTTTGTGTGTTGAGAAGTCCTCTATTTTCTCTCCCGAATATATTGTTCAGTGTTGGGAGAAGGTTTTTGGCTCTATCCACCGTTAGCTGTAAGCACCGAGGAATGCTTATATAGAAGAATGCCGGTTCTAGATTTAATCTAGAACCGGCATTCTTCTATATCCTCTGCAGGCTAACCATTAGAGGTGCATCGAAAGATACGTTATTATCCCATGAGCTGACGTTCCGGGACCGCATGGAAACGGTATTGGAGCATCCCCTTGAGAGCGCCTAGGTTTGCACCGGCTTCTCGTGCACCCACCAAACGAGTAGCAGGGAAGAGTAGCAGCGGTAGGGACTTCGCCAGGGCAATAACCGAGTACTTGATGCTCGGGCCGGTCATACCCCGGTCCTTGAAACGAGCCCAGAGGAGCATGCGGTAGTGCTGGTAGTTACGTTGCTGACGGAAAATCTGCTTTGGGGTGGAGCGAAGACGGTAGCGTACCAGCGAGGCGTAGGTCTTATAGAAGGGCACGCCGCTTAGGCTCACGCGCCAGGAGAAATCAGTCTCTTCGGACCCCGCGATGTAGCTACAATCCATGCCGCCGTTACGTATGTATACATCGCGCGGGACGGAGAAATTGCAACCGGTAATTGAGGGCAGGAAACCCGCGAAGGGAGGTACCTGGTCTTCGGTCTCCACGAGGGAGCTGTTCTCTAAGACCTTCTCGTCAGAATCGAGGGGCACGCCGTAGGCTTTGAGCACCTCAGTGGGATTGGTATTGTGCAGGTTAGCTCCCGAAACGAGCGCGGGGCTGTGCCTGTCGTGTACCGCTAGGTGGCCTTCCAACCATCCGGTTTCCACGTAGTCGTCCGAGTCACAGTAGACAAGAATCTTGCCTCGGGCTTCCAACGCACCAACGTTACGGGCATTAGCGGGGCCCTTAATGTTGCTGGAATCTACCCAACGCAACGGGTAGGGGGCGTTGAACCTCTCTACCAGTGCGCGGGTATTATCAGTGCTACCGTTGTCGCTGACCAGCACCTCGAAAGAGCGGCTAGTTTGCTGTTCAGCCAGGGCTTGTAGCTGCTTTTCAATGAATGCGGCGCCGTTGTAGACAGGAATCACGACGGAGGCTTCGTACGCGTACTGTTCGCTCATGTTATTCACCGAGTTCCCTGACGCGGCGGGCGGGGACACCGGCGTACAGGCCATTCGGCTCGCAGTCGGAGACCACCACAGCACCTGCGGCAATCATGCATCCCGCGCCGATGGTGACGCCAGCAATGACGGACACGTTCTGGCCGAGCCAGGAACCGTCACCAATCACGATGGGAGCCTCAACATTTTTTCCTGCACGCTGGCGTGAGGGGCCCATCTCGTGGCTTGCGGTGCATAGGGTGACGCGCGGGCCCAGGTAGACGCGGTCGCCTATCTGGACTGCGCAGTCGATAAAGATATCACGGTTGATCCAGCAACCGGAGCCAATCCGAGCCCCTGGAAGAATCTCGGCGGTGGGGCACACGTAGGTGCTATCACCAATGGAGACACCGGCGGCGCGGAGTTTTTCGATGCGTGCCGCGCGGCGCTTAGTCTTCTGCTTCAGAAAATGCTGATGCTTGAGCTGTTTGAGAGTGTTGAGCATGAATACCTTCATAAGGGTGGGCAGGGAAAAATGCTCCCTATAAGTATTAAAGGTTACTATCTAATGGTAGCGGGATATCGCCCCGACGAGGCGATATCCCGCAGAAGTAGATAAGAAACCCACTGTTATATATAGCACATAAAGTAGACGTTAGCCCAGTATCTCGGAGAGCTCGAGCCAGCGCATTTCTAGCTCGTCAATCTCGTTCTGAAGCGCCTGCTGTTGCTCACCGAGTGCCGCCAAACCGGCGTAGTCCGAGGCGTCGTGGGCGCTCATCTGTTCGGAGAGCTTCTCCTGCTCCGTGGCGAGCTTCGCCAGGCGGCGCTCAATCGCGCCAGATTCCTTCTGCGCCGCACGCTGCTCGGCACCAGAAACCTTCGGCTTAGCGGATGCTTCAGCCTCCTGCGCTGAAGCTTTCTGCGTCGGGGAGGCGGAACGCGCCTGCGCGGAACCTGCCGCGGAGCCACCAGCACCTGCCGCCGAGAGCGCCAGATACTCGTCCACACCACCGGGCAGATGTCGGAATGAACCGTCAATCACGGCGTACTGATGATCGGTCACGCGCTCCATGAGGTAACGGTCGTGGCTGACCACCAGCAGGGTACCCGGCCAGGTGTCCAGCAGATCCTCCATCGCGGCGAGCATATCGGTATCCAGGTCGTTGGACGGCTCGTCGAGAATCAGCACGTTCGGTTCATCCAGCAGAATCAGCATGAGCTGCAGGCGACGCTTCTGGCCACCCGAAAGGTCCTTGACCGGGGTAGACAGCTGCGCACTGGTAAAGCCCAGACGCTCCAGCATCTGCGAGGGGGACAGCTCCTTGCCGTCTGCAATGTAGCTACGCTTCTTGCGGCCAATCACATCCGAGACACGGTCGTTAGCGACCTCGTTGAGCTCGTCGAGCTGCTGGGTCAGGGTCGCGATCTTCACGGTCTTACCGTGCTTGACGCGGCCCTCGGTCGGCTTCAGGTCGCCGGTCACCAGCGACAGCAGAGTCGACTTACCCGCGCCGTTCACGCCCAGGATGCCGGTGCGCTCGCCGGGAGCAATACGCCAGGTGACCTTCTTCAGCACGGGGCGCTTGCCGTCGGGCATCGAGGGGTCGTCGTAGACGACGGAGACATTTTCGAGGTCGACCACGTCCTTGCCGAGGCGGGAGACTGCCATCTTCTTCAGCTCCACGGTGTCACGCACCGGCGGGACATCCGCAATGAGGGCGTTGGCGGCATCAATGCGGAACTTCGGCTTAGAGGTACGCGCGGGCGCACCGCGGCGCAGCCAGGCGAGCTCCTTGCGCATCAGGTTCTGACGCTTCGCCTCCGCTGCGGCTGCCTGGCGGTCACGCTCCACACGCTGCAGAATATACGCCGCGTAGCCGCCCTCGAAGGGTTCGACGATGCGGTCGTGCACTTCCCAGGTGTCGGTACAGATTTCGTCGAGGAACCAGCGGTCGTGGGTGACGACCATGAGTCCGCCAGCATTCTTGGACCAGCGGGACTTCAGGTGGTTAGCGAGCCAGGTGATGGCTTCAACATCCAGGTGGTTGGTGGGCTCGTCGAGCATGAGCACGTCCCACTCCTGCGCGAGCAGGGAGGCGAGCGCTACGCGTCGACGCTGACCGCCAGAGAGCGAAGAGACGGGTGCATCCCAGGGCAGATCGGAAACCAGGCCCGAGATGACGTCGCGGATACGGGGTTGCGAGGCCCACTCGTACTCGGGGGTGTCGCCCACAATCGCGTAGCCAACCGTGTGGTCGTCGTCAAGAACATCGGACTGGTCAAGGTAGCCGATGCGGGTGCCGCCGCGCACGGTGACGCGGCCGGAGTCCGGTTCGAGCCGGCCAGCAAGGATCTTCATGAGGGTGGACTTGCCGTCGCCGTTGCGACCGACAATGCCGATGCGGTCGCCTTCGTTCAGACCGACCGTGATGCCCTCAAAGATGGTTCGGGTAGGGAATTCGAGGTGCAGCGATTCGCCGCCAAGTAGATGTGCCACGCCTTCTAGGGTACAGGGTGAGCCTTCAGTTCAAGTAGCGCTCCAAGCTTTGATGAGGGGGTACTTGGCGGTGCTGAGAAAAGCTGTGGGGATTGCGGGGTGCGCGGCTAAGTTGAGCACAGATATTTGATAAACTGAGGAAAGCATTTCCTGCATTGCGCTGTTCTGTGCCCAAAATGGCGGTCAATGACAATGGGGGCCCGTAGCTGGGAACTCATATGAATGTATGGATAATCCGCCATGGTGTAATGGCAGCACAGCGGCCTTTGGAGCCGTTTGTCTAGGTTCGAGTCCTAGTGGCGGAGCGTAAGCACTCAACGGCACCGTTGATAGAGAGTTGGCGGTCCGCGCTCACTCCTCACTCTTACAACCTCGTCTAAGGAGTCTTCCCAGTGAACACTGAACTGGCACCCTCTGCAGTGATCGTTCTCGCCGCAGGCGCTGGTACGCGCATGAAGTCCGCGACCCCCAAGGTCATGCACGGCATTGGTGGTCGTTCCATGGTTGAGCACGCTGTCGCTGCTGCACGCAATCTGAACCCTGCGCGCCTCGCTGTTGTGGTACGCCACCAGCGCGATAAGGTCGCTGAGCATGTGCTTGCGTTTGACCCTGAGGTAACCATCGTTGATCAGGATGAGATTCCGGGTACCGGCCGCGCTGTTGAGGTCGGTCTGAACGCTCTGGATGCGCAGGCACCCGTCTCTGGCACCGTCCTGGTGACCTACGGCGATGTTCCTCTGCTGCGCCCCGAGACTCTGCGCGAACTGATTGCCTTCCACGAGGAAGACAAGAACTCCGTAACCGTCCTGACCACCCACATTGATGAGCCCGGCGCCTACGGTCGTATTGTCCGTAACCAGGCTGGCGAAGTGACCGCTATTGTTGAGGCGAAGGACGCTTCCCCCGAAGAGCTCGAAATTACCGAGATCAACTCCGGTATTTACGCTTTTGACGCCGCTGTTCTGCGTGAGGCACTGCTCGAGGTGACCACCAACAACGCACAGGGCGAGAAGTACATTACCGATGTGCTGTCCATTGCCCGTTCGAAGGGCCACCGTACCTCCGCTCTGGCTATTGAGGACCGCTGGGAGGTTGAAGGCGCTAACGACCGCGTGCAGCTGGCTCAGCTGGGCCGTATGCTCAACAACCGTATCCTTGAGGCACACATGCGCAACGGCGTGACCATCGTTGATCCGCAGAACACCTGGATTGACGTTACCGTCACCATTGAGAACGATGTGACCCTGCTACCCGGCGTACAACTGCATGGCTCCACCACCGTTGCTACCGGTGCCACCATTGGCCCGGACACCACCCTGACCGATATGACCGTTGAGGCTGACGCTACTGTCATCCGCGCTCACGGTTTCGGTGCTGTCATCGGCGAAGGTGCAACTGTTGGACCCTTCGCATACCTGCGCCCCGGTACCGCCCTGGGCAAGGGCGCTAAGCTTGGCACTTTCTGCGAGGCTAAGAACTCGCAGATTGGTGATGGTGCCAAGGTCCCGCACCTGTCCTACGTTGGTGACGCCACCATCGGTGAAGGCGCAAACATTGGTGCAGGCTCTATTTTTGCGAACTATAACGGTCTGGTGAAGAACCGCTCCGTTATTGGAGCACATGCCCGCATGGGATCCGCGGGTATTTACGTCGCACCTGTTACCGTTGGTGACGGTGCCTACTCTGGCGCGGGCGCGCTCATCCGTAAGGATGTTCCTGCGGGCGCCCTCGCCTACTCTGAGACTTCCCAGCGCACCATCGAAGGCTGGGTCCTGAAGAACCGTGCTGGTACCGAACCCGCCGAAGCCGCCAAGGCTGCTGGCGCTCAGGAACCGGCAGAATCCTAATTCGAGGAAAGAACAACACCATGAGTAGCGAGATTACCAACCCCGGTGAGCGCAAGCTTGTAGTGGTCTCCGGTCGAGCACACCCCAAGCTTGCCGAGGAGATCGCACAGGCTCTTGACCACGACCTGCTGCCCACCTCCGCATACACCTTCGCCAATGGCGAGACCTACGTCCGTTTTGAGGAGTCGGTGCGCGGTGCGGACGCTTTCGTGATTCAGTCGCACCCGGCACCCATCAACGAATGGCTCATGGAGCAGCTCATTATGATTGATGCACTTAAGCGTGCATCTGCTCGCTCTATTACCGTGGTGTCTCCTTTCTACCCCTATGCTCGTCAGGACAAGAAGCACAAGGGTCGTGAGCCTATCTCGGCACGTCTGATTTCGGACCTGTACAAGACTGCAGGTGCTGACCGCCTAATGTGCGTGGACCTGCACACTTCGCAGATTCAGGGCTTCTTCGACGGTCCGCTGGATCACCTCTTCGCGATTCCGGTTCTGGCTAAGCACATCCGTGAGCGCGTGGATGACCTGTCCAACGTGACCGTTGTGTCCCCGGATACCGGTCGTGTGCGTGTGGCTGAGCACTGGGCTGATCTGCTGGGCGGCGCGCCTCTGGCGTTCGTGCACAAGACCCGCGACATTAACGTCCCCAACCAGGCTGTTTCTAAGACTGTTGTGGGTAACATTGAGGGTCGTACCTGCGTGCTGATTGATGACATGATTGACACCGGCGGCACCATTGCTGGTGCGGTGAAGGTTCTCATGGATAAGGGAGCGAAGGAAGTTATCATTGCGGCAACTCACCCGGTTCTTTCCGATCCGGCTGCTGAGCGTCTGTCCCAGTGCGGTGCCGTGGAGGTCGTTGTGACCAACACCCTGCCCGTGCCGGAAGATAAGCAGTTCGATAACCTGACTATTCTCTCCATCGCTCCGTTGATTGCTCGTGCTATTCGCGAGGTCTTCGATGAGGGCTCTGTGACCGAGATTTTCGAGCACTAAGCTTCTAAAGCCTAAAGAAAGTCCCCCGCTGACCGTTAGGTCGGTGGGGGACTTTCTGTTGTATGAGGCTAAAGCTAACCCGGCAGGAATAGATATCTGTTCCTGCCGGGTTAGTGCTGTATTTAGCGCCGCGTGCTTAGCGGTGTGCCTGTGCGAGCCAGGGCAGAATCACACGCAGGGACTGTTCCACTTCATCCACTGCAACCTTTGCTGCTGCGGGGCCGCGACGGTAGGGGTCTTCCAACCTGTCGATATCGAGCGGGCGGGCACCGTAGGAGTGGAGGTAGGAAAGCGGCTCGGCGCGGCGCGCTTCCTCACGGATACGTGCGGTCTGCTTGAGCAACTTGATCTTGGAGTGGTGCTGGGGCCACTCGCGCACGATCCAGTCGGCGTGTACCTTCTCAGCGACCAGGATGATGGTGGCGTTCTCAATAATTTGCTCGTTGAGCTGGCGAGATGCGAAGCCCTCCGGGTTGTAGCCTCGCTTGATGAGCTCGTTAGCTACGTGTTCGTAGACGCCGTGGCCGACGAGGGCGCCGGTTCCTGCGCTGGAGAAGATCCACTTGTCTTCCAGACCGTACTCGGCGGCAAGGTGCTTGGAGATGACCTCGCCGGATGCGCTGCGGGCGATGTTGCCGGTGCAGACGAAGACAGCTTCGAAGGGGCCGTCGCCGCTCGTGCTGCCGGTACGGTTGAGGGTTTTGGGGGAGAGCTTGAACAGCGGGGTGCGCTCGCCTCGGGAGTCAGTAGCGGGGGAGGACTGTACGTTTCCTGCGCTCTGGTTGTTGGCTTCTTCGGGGTCGGCGAGCTCTTCGGCATCGACCGTGGGCGCGTTGTGGTGGCCCACGCGGATGATGCTGGGGCCGGTGGTCTTGCCGTCTACGTCGAGGATGTCGCCGGGGGTGGCCTCGATGTTGGTGTGGGTGAGGGGCTGTGCGGAGACGGTTGCAGTGCCGTCGGCACTGAGCTCTTCCTCGGGAGTGACTTCCTGGCTGGCTACCTCGGCGGGGGAACGGACTTCGTAGTCTTCGATGGCTTCGCGGAGCGAACCGTCGGGGGTGATGGTACGGCTGGCTACCCCGCGGCGGTTCTTGCCCGCCAGTTCGGGGTTGCTCTTAATGAGGGAACGGACTCCGTCGGCAATATTTGCGGAGGAAGAAGCAACGGTCGCCGGGTGCTCCTCAGCGGTTTCTGCGGAGTTGGTTTTGTCCTCGGAGGAGCCCCACGCGTACTTGTCCTTGAGGGACTTAATGTTGAAGATGCCCATCAAAAAGCCTTTTCTAATTGACGTACCCAACAGTGAACAGGGAAGCCGGAAGTGTCGGGTTGGTTGAATGAATAGTATCTATCATACCGAGTTACTTGCACCTTCAGCGGTTCCTTTTCCTGTGTGTGGCGAATACCCATAAATGTCTTATGTTTTAGCTATGAAGTAGAGGTTCTTCTTTCGACTAAAGATGACCAAAAGTACAAGCTTGATGCCGAAAATGTTTAGAGGGTGCGTGCTAAAATTGGCGTGAAATGCTGGTCTTCTTCTCACTCAGGAGCCAGCGAGTACACCCACCAACGAGGACCAATGAAGAGTATTTATACTAAGCTTCGCCTGCTTTTCCCGGGACGAAGCTTTACGCTGCTTGTCTTTAACCTGATCGGCCTGTTCCTCCTATCTTTGATGGAGATGGTTGGTGTTGCTGCAATTCTTCCCATTGTGAATATTGCGATGGGTGCGGAACTTACCGGTTACCTGGCTGTACTTTCCGATATCTTCGGCAACCCTCAGCGTTCTGATTTGGTGGTCTATCTGGGTATCGTTCTGGTGCTCGCCTTTGTTATTAAAGGTATTGCTGCACTCCTCTTTAAGCGCTGGAGCCTGAAATTTACGGGTTACCAGCAGTTGGCGACGTCGACGACAATCCTCAATCATTACATGAAGGATAGCTACTTTAACCACAGGAAGTCTCAGCCTGAAGAAACCGCATTCCTGATTAGCACCTACGTGGTGTTTGCATACCGCGGTTTTGTGGGATCGATTATTAACTTTGTGGGCGATTTCCTGTCTATCATTGTGTTGCTCATCATGATTCTTTGCGTCATGCCGGTTCCGGCGCTGATTGCTTTCGCATACTTCGGCATCACCATTGCTGTCATGCAGTTCTTCTTGCGCCGCGGTAACGCGAAGTATGGTGAGATAACGGCACGTGCGGGTCGAGACGCTTTGCGCTTCCTCTTGGATGACATCAGGGGCTTCCGCGAAATTCGTATTACGAATGCACACAAGGCTGCTATCGAGCAGTACCGCGGGCCCGCAGCACGAAGCGTTAAAAGCGACGTTAACCTCTCGTTCCTGAATGACTTCCCCAAGTACTCCCTTGAAGTTATTTTCATTGTGGGTATCGCAGGTCTGTTGGCTCTGGTGACCGCAACTCAGGGTGCTGATGGTCTTCCTTTCCTCATGCTTTTCGCAACCGCATGTATCCGCATCCTTCCGAATGCGACCCGTATGATTGCTTCCCTGGGTGGTATTCGCGCGAACGAGTTCGCTAGTGAAGAGGTTGCTAAGGTTATTCGCTCGATGAGCCCGGAAGAGCAGCGTTTGCAGATGGTTGAGTTCAAGGATGAAATTGATCCGGCAACCATCATTAACTCGGGTATTGAGCCCGTGGATGTTCAGATCGATAACCTGGTCTACCGTTACCCGGACGGTGATAAGGACGTTCTCAAGGACATTCAGCTGGATGTGCCGGCTGGTACCTCGGTTGCTTTCGTGGGTGGTTCCGGCTCGGGTAAGACTACTCTGGTTGACTTGATTCTTGGTCTGTTGACCCCGACGAACGGTACGATCTCTAGCCAGGGTAAGGACATCCATACTGACCTGCATTCCTGGTACCAGAAGATTGGTTATGTCCCTCAGGACCCCTACCTGGGTAACGGCACGCTGCGTGAGGCAGTTGCCTTCGGTATCCCCGCAAAGCACATTGATGATGACCGTGTGATCTACTGCCTCGAGCTGGCGGAGCTGATGCCCGTCGTCGAGACCCTGGAAGACGGCATCAACACCTCGATTGGTGAGAATGGTAACCGCCTTTCCGGTGGTCAGCGTCAGCGTGTGGGTATTGCGCGTGCGATGTACCGCAACCCGAGCCTGTTGGTTATGGATGAGGCAACCAGTGCACTGGACAATGAGACTGAGCACAAGATTACTCAGACCATTAACCGCATCTCCAAGGAGATAACCGTGATTATTGTTGCTCACCGTCTTTCCACGGTGCGTAACGTTGATCAGCTGGTGTACCTCTCCCAGGGACGCATCGCGAATAAGGGAACTTTCAAGGAAGTTCAGGCTGCAAACGAAGAATTTGCGAACCTCGTTCGCCTGGGCCAGCTGCCCGACTAATTGTAACTATGGGGGTGATCGTATAGAGATATAGATACGGTCGCCCCCATATTTAGCCTTCTATAGCTTGTGTTTTCAGGCACCTCACTCAAAAGGACATATTGTGACTCATACCCCCCGCGTATCTGCGGTTATTCCTTTCTACGGCGAGCCGGAGCCGGTTCTTGCCATTATTGACACTCTGCGTGCTCAGCAGGGTGTTGACCCCGCCGATATTGAAATCGTCGTCTCGGATGACGTTTCGCCCACCCCCTTCCCCGAGGTTGAGGGCGTGACCGTGGTTCGCCGCCCTGTTAACGGTGGTTTCGGTAAAGCTGTGAACTCCGGTGTTGCTGCCGCGACCGGTGAATGGGTTTTCATCCTCAACAGCGACCTGGAACTGGATAACACCTTCGTCTCGCGCATGCTCGCAGCCGTGGAACGCCACGGCGAGGTGCTGGCTAGCCCGCAGATTATTGGCCACGACGGCAAGCAGCAGTGGGTCGCACGCAAGTTCCCCACCGCAGCGCATATTGCGTGGGAATGGTTCACTCCGCTGGCTCGTTTCAAGCCGACTAACTGGTGGCACCGCGGCGTTGGCCACGACGTTGAGGCATGCACCGGCACCTCGGACGCGAAGGTCGACTGGGTTATGGGCGCATGCATGGTCGTTCCTCGTGCGACCTTCAACCGCATTGGTGGCATGGATGAGCGTTTCTACATGAACAGCGAAGAGGTGGATTTCCAGTACCGCCTCTCGAACGCTGGTGTGGATCGTTACCTGATTCCTTCGGTAACCGTCACCCACGAGGGAGGCGGGTCTTCACCCTCCGAGCGCCGTGTACAGTGGCTGACCACTGCTCGTTTCATTTATGCGGATAAGTGGGGCTGGGAGAAGAAGCTTGCTGTTGCTCTGCGTGCTACCAGCTACGCGAACTTCCTGGTGAACTCGGTGCGCGGCCTGCGCAATAAGGATGTGGACGCTCGTGGATTCCTCGCCACCGAGCTGGATCGTATCGCCAAGGCAGAGCGCCGCGAGAACTAGGCGCGAAACGTGCGGAATCTACAGCGGTAGTTCCGCAAGATTTCTAGCACTCTTCATAAGAAGGCTCACATAGAACGTAGGAGGCGACACAGTGCACTCGAGTGTGTCGTCTCCTGCTTTCGTTGTAAAATTTCAATAGGTATGTTTTGCCTCTAAGTAGCAGGTGAAACTTTCCGTTCCTCTTCACTCCAACACATAGCACCGCACGGTTCTACCCTGCGGGTTCATATAGCAAACGCCGACAGGATTCAATCCTCATATGACTCAGCCCAAACTTCTACTGCTCTCACCCGCGTTCCACGGGTACTGGAAGGCAATTCAGGCATCCCTGGAAGTGCACGGATACGAAGTGCGCACCCACATTTACGATGCCCCGGGTACTCTGCCCGAGCGCATCCTCAACAAGCTTGCCCACGAACTGCCCGAGAAGTACCGCCCCGAAAGCTTCGCAGCGCAGGCAACCCGTAAGGCTATTGACGCTTTCAACGAATTCCGCCCCGATATTGTGCTGGTCATTAAGGGCGATATGCTCTCCCGCGAATGGTGGGACCTGCTGGAGACTTCCGGCGTTCGCTACGGCACCTGGCTCTACGACGAAATGCGCCGCATGAGCTACACCGAAGAGGACCTGCACCACCTGGGCGCGCTGGCAAGCTACAGCCCGCTGGATGCACAGCACCTGCGTGAGCAGGGCTTCGAGGTGCTCGACATGCCTAACGCCTACGACACCCACTGCCCGGTTGTCCCCATGCGCGAGGACTCCATCAACTTTGTCGGCGCTAAGTACCCCAACCGTGAGGAGACCCTGCAGGCGCTGGTCGCTGCCGGTCTGC
Source organism: Rothia sp. HMSC072B04 (assembly GCF_001813725.1). Lineage (NCBI taxonomy): Bacteria > Bacillati > Actinomycetota > Actinomycetes > Micrococcales > Micrococcaceae > Rothia > Rothia sp. HMSC072B04. Next base: position 145,919 of record NZ_KV813802.1, read on the forward strand.
CGGTGCGTGCCTACGGTCGTGCTTGGTCGCGTCACCCCTACGATATTCTGCGCACTAAGCAGTTCAAGGATTCCGGCGTGCCCGCAGGCCGCGATATTGACCGCTCTGAGGCGTATGGCATTATGGCGTCCTCCCCGGCAACGCTGAACATCCACAATAATCAGGATGGTTTCACCATGCGTACCTTTGAGGCTCCCGGTGTGGGCGCTCTGCAGGTGATTGACCGTGCTGATGTGGATCGCTACTACATCCCTGGCGAAGAGGTTCTGGTCTACGAGAGCATTGATGAGCTCATTGAGATCTGTACCCGTATTTTCCGTGAGCCGAAGTGGGCTCGTCAGATTCGTGAAGCCGGTCAGAAGCGTACTCTGGCTGAGCACACCTTCGATCAGCGTGTCAAGATTTTGGAGCAGCTATGGGCCTAACCTATCCCGTTGATATTGATGCATGGGCTGCCTGGCAGAAGCGTCAAAACACCCTGCGCTGGGCTAAGAGCGAGGCTCGCGCTCTTGTGGGACGTCTGCGCGCAGGCGCGGCTGAACAGGAAGGCCCCGTCGGCGGCGTGCTGTACACCCGCGGTGCCGTACCCCGCGTGCTCATCGTGCTCGATTCGTTCACGCCGACGAGCCGTAACTCCCTATTGGAGCCGCTCAAGTACCTCGAAAACGTGGGTGTGGCCCTGTGGGTCCCTGAGGACGCTTCGGAGTACCTCAACGGCCAGTACGCCACTGAACGTTACGACCGCGATGCCTGGAGCGAGCAGGAAGCGACAGGAGACCAGTTGCAGGAGCTCCTGCCCGGTGTGCGCGTAGTTCTCTCCCTGGGCCACTACCTGGCACGCGGTGCGGCAGCCTACGAGTTCTCTCGCGCGATTGGCGCTGAGTACTGGGTGGTTCAGCACGGCCTGCTGGTGCCTCAGGCGCCGCCGCTACCGGTCGGATGCACCCTGCTGGCTTTCAGCGAAGCTGACGCAGAATTTTGGGCATCGGGTCGCCGCGATGTCACCACTCACGCGGTGGGTTCGCAGCTGCTCTACCTCGCGGCGCAGAAGGCTGCCGGTGCTGAGGCACAGAAGCAGAACGACCTGGAACCGATCTTCCTGGGACAGATGCACGGTGCGGAACTGCCGCGCGCATCCTTCGCGTACGCTTCGCACTCCTTCTTGAAGAAGTTTGGTGGAACCTACCGCCCGCACCCGAGCGAGAAGGATAAGCTGTCGGTGCTGACCCACAAGCTGTGGGAGAAGGAAGGTATCCGCATTGACCGCTCCGGTACCCCGCTGAACGAGGTACCGAACCCGGTGGTGTCCATCTTCTCTACCGGCGTTCTGGAGGCTGCAATCCGCGGTATCCCGGCCTGGGTTTACCACCCGGCACCGCCGGCATGGCTGGTGGAATTTTGGGGCCGCTACGGCATGAACCAGTGGGGTCAGGAACCGACCCCGGCGCCTGTTCAGCCGAAGAAGGAACCGGCACAGCGTATCGCTGAACTAATGATTGAAACTTTGGAGGCATAATGCGTATTCTCTGCGTCATCCCCGTGCGCGGTGGCTCAAAGGGCATTCCGCGTAAGAACCTGCGCCCCATTGCGGGTAAGCCGCTGGTCGCATGGACCATCGAGCAGGCACTGGCTGCTAAGGAAGAAGTAGCTGGTGAGCACGAGCTACGTGTTGTCGTCTCCACCGACGATGCTGAACTGGCTGATATCGCCCGCGAGTACGGTGCTGAGGTGCCGTTCATGCGCCCGGCACACCTGGCTGAAGACACCACCGCAACCGAGCCGGTCATCGAGCACGCCATCGAGTTCTACACCGAAAACGGTTGGGAACCCGAGGCTGTCATGCTGCTGCAGGCAACCAGCCCGGTGCGTCTGCCCGGTACTCTGGCTCGTGCGGTCCGCCAGTTCGCGGAGAACGACAAGGACTCCATGGTCGGCGTGATCCCGATCGGTCCGTTCATTTGGACCTGGCACGCCGATGGGGAACCCACCGCAGCCTTCGAGATTATGCACCGTCCGCGCCGCCAGGAGCTGACCAAGGAAACCTTCCGCTACCGTGAGAACGGTTCGATGTACATCACCAAGACCCACGTGTACATGGACCACCACAACCGCCTGGCGGGCTACCCCGGCGGTACCATTGACTTGTTCATGCTGGACGAGGTCGAGGGCGTCGACATCGACGCACCGATTGACTTCTCCGTGGCAGAGCACCAGCTCACTCAGATCCTGTCCGAAGGCAAGTAACCTTCACCCGCGGCAGTACCTCTTCTGCCGCTTCCGGCTTGACCGGCACTCAGGCATTCAACTAAACACTCAAACGAAAAGGTCAAAATCGTGATTATTGAACGCAATATTGCCCCCTACGTGGTCTTCGCTGAAGACCCGATTCTCAACGCCCTGCAGAAGATTTCTGCTAACGGCCAGCGCATCATCTTCCTGGTGAATGAATCCGGTATTCTGCGCGGTTCGCTCTCTGACGGTGACTTCCGTCGTTGGCTGATTGCTAACCCGACCGCATCCCTGGAGACCAGCGCCCTGGACGCTGCAAACACTAACCCTCAGACCGCACCGGCTGATGCTGATCCCGAAACCCTGCGCGCATACTTCGCGAAGGGCATCAACCACGTGCCGCTGACCGACGAGCGCGGTCACCTCGTGGCACTGGCAATGGATGAGCAGGACGTCCTGCGCATCGGTAAGCACACCATCAGCGAGGATTCCCCCTCCTTCATCATTGCTGAGATTGGTAACAACCACCAGGGTAGCGTTGACTTCGCTAAGGAACTGGTGGACCTGGCTGTTGAGTCCGGCGCGGATGCTGTGAAGTTCCAGCTGCGCGACATGGACGCCCTGTACCGCCAGCGCGGCGCAGCAACCGCAGGTGAGGACCTGGGCGTTCAGTACACCCTGGACCTGCTGTCCCGCTTCTCCCTGACCGTTGACCAGATGTACGAGGTCTTCGACCACGTCAAGCAGCACGACATGGACATCATGTGCACCCCCTGGGACGCACCCTCCGTTCAGGCGCTGGTTGACTACGGTATCCAGGGCATGAAGATTGCTTCTGCTGACCTGACCAACCACGAGCTGCTGCGCGACGTGGCTTCCCGCGGCCTGCCCATGCTGGTTTCCACCGGTATGAGCCGTGAGGAAGAGATCCGCGAGTCCGTGGCTCTGCTGCGTAACGCTGGCGCATCCTACGCTCTGCTGCAGTGCCAGTCCGCATACCCGGCCCCCTTCAAGGACGTCAACCTGGCGTACATGGACCGCTTGGCTGAGATCGGTCAGTGCCTGGTCGGTTACTCCGGTCACGAGCGTGGCTACCACGTGCCGATTGCTGCTGTTGCTCGCGGCGCGAAGATTATTGAGAAGCACTTCACCACCGACAAGACCCTCGAGGGTAACGACCACACCGTCTCCCTGCTGCCTGAGGAATTCAAGGCAATGGTTCAGCAGATCCGTGAGGTTGAGGCCGCTATTGGTTCTGCTGCTCCTCGCGAGGTGTCCACCGGTGAGCTGATGAACCGCGTGAACCTGGCTAAGTCCCTGGTTGCTACCCGCCACATTGCTAAGGGCGAGGTCGTGACCGAGGCTGATGTTGCTGTGAAGTCCCCCGGCCGCGGTCTGCAGCCGAACTACCTGCCGCAGCTGCTGGGCCGCACCATGCAGCGCGACGTTGAAGAAGGTTCGTTCTTCTTCGAGGGCGACCTGAAGGACGATCTGGTGACCCGCCGAGACTTCAAGTTTGACCGTCCCTGGGGTCTGCCGGTTCGTTACCACGACTACAAGCCGCTGATTGAAGAGGCAAAGCCGGACTTCCTGGAGTTCCACTTCTCCTACAAGGACCTCGAGATTAACATCGACGACGTCTTTGACTCCAAGCTGGACATGGGCTTCACCACCCACCTGCCCGACCTGTTCGCAGGCGACTTCCTGGTGGATCTCGCGTCCAAGGACCCCGAGGTGTGGGAGCGCTCCATCGCCGAGGTTCAGCGCACCATCGACATCACCCGTGACCTGACCCGCTACTTCACCGTAGACGAGGATCCGGTCATGGTCGTGACCATGGGTGGCTTCACCAAGGACAAGCACATCCCCGCATCCGCACGTGCTGAGAAGTACGAGCGTATCGGTGAGGCGCTGAAGCGTCTGGACGCATCCGGCGTTCGCCTGGCGGCTCAGACTCTGCCCCCGTACCCCTGGCTGATGGGTGGTCAGCAGTACCACAACCTGTTCCTGGATCCGAAGGACACTGCAGAGTTCTCGCGTGCGTTCGACACCGCGCTCTGTCTGGACATCTCCCACACCATGCTTGCTTGCAACTTCCTGAACATTCCGCTGTCGGAGGCTGTTGAGCAGCTGGCACCGCTGTCCATCCACCTGCACCTGGTGGACGGCACCGGCGTTGACGGTGAGGGCGTTCAGGTCGGCGAAGGCGATGTCGACTGGGCATCCCTGGGCAAGCAGCTGCGTGAGCTGGCACCGAAGGCATCCTTCATTCCCGAAATCTGGCAGGGCCACATCAACAACGGTGAAGGCTTCTTCACCGCACTGGACCGCCTCGAGAAGTGGCTGTAGAAAGTAGACACTCACTCATGAATTCAAACGGATTTCCCACTGCCCTGTGGGTCGTTCCGGTTCCCGAGTTTGGTGGAGTAGCTCGGCACGTTGTCGATATGGCACGTGCCGGGCTCCCCGGCTTTAACCTGGTGGTTCTCGCACCCGAGGGTAAGCTCACGAGCCGTCTTGAGGAACTGGGCGTCACCGTCATCAAGGCTGAGTTCGGTCCTGACTACGGTTTTAAGACTTCTTTTGCTTCTTTGCAGAAGGCTGTTGAGCAGCTCCGCCCGGATATTGTCCACAGCCACCTGGCGTATGCAGACGTTGTCGCAACCGCTGTGGTCAACGCACTACGCATCCGTAGCGTCATCAAGCGCGGCACCTGCGTGCCGAAGCTTCTGACCACTGAGCACGGTATTGCCGGTAATGACTCGGTGTACCACGGTAGCTCCTGGCGTTCTAAGCTCATGGAGACCGTGCACCGTGTGCGCCTGTGGGGTACCGATCAGGCGATTGCTGTTTCTCGTTCTACCGCTGATCAGATGCGTGCCAAGTGGGGCGCTCGTGGCGTGGAGCTGGTGTACAACGGCGTGGATATCCCCGAGGTGCATGCAGCTGTTGAGCAGCAACGTGTTCCCGCAGAGGGAGGTCCGCGTATTCTCTCGCTGTCCCGCCTGTCTCCTGAGAAGGGCATCGACGTGCTGCTGGATGCTTTTGCACAGCTTCGTGCTGATTACCCGCAGGCTCATCTTGAGATTGCGGGCTCTGGCGATTTGGCGTCCGAGTTGCAGGCTCAGGCTCAGCGTCTGAACCTGGGTGATTCGGTGACCTTCAGCGGCTTCGTTAACCCGATTGAGGCGATGGGTCGTAGTGACATGATTGTTCAGCTGTCGGTGTGGGAGAACTGCTCCTACACTCTGCTGGACGCTAAGGCTGCTGGCCTGAAGACGGTCGCTACCGCTGTGGGTGGTAACCCGGAGATTTTGGGTGCCGACGAGCTGGTGGACCGCCAGAGTGCAACCCTGACTCAGGATGTTCTGCAGGCTATGCGTGCGCAGCTGCAGAAGGATGAGTCTGAGCCTTTCGCCTGGATTTCGAATGAGCAGATGGCTGCTCAGACGGTTGATATTTACACTCGTGTACTTCGAGGAGGCCGATGATGAGCCAGACTTCGCAGGTTTACGCGCATCTGAACGAACCCACCGAGAAGCCAGAGGTTTCGCGTTTCTCTGAAACTGTGTCTCGCGGTAGTAATTACGTCCGCCATCAGACCAGCCAGATTCGTATGCCTGAGTTCATAATGGCATTCCTCTTGCTTTTTGGCGAGGCGGTACCGGGTGTTGGTTTGCCCTTTAACCAGGTAATCATTCTTTTGCTGGCGCTGTACGGTCTGACCCGTAAGCCAACTTTTGACGTGAGTCATTTTTCGGGTCTGCGCGCAATTATGTTTATTGCAATGGGTTACCTCGCAATTGTCTCGTTCTACGGTGTACATTCCGAGGACGCATCGGATTGGACGCGTCGTTTGCTTCGTCTTGTAGCGGCAACGGTATTGATTTGGACTATTGCCGCTGGGCGTCTGCATATCCGCTCGATTATTCTGGGCTACTCACTAGCGATTATGTTTAACGCAGTAGCTTATTTTGCTGGGTTTGCGCCGGTGACTGGTTATTACGGTTTTTTGACCGGTTGGTTGAATGACAAGAACTTCTCGGGTCTGGTGTACTGTCTGTTTGGTCTGTTGATTCTGAGCTTTGCCCGTAACAAAATTGAAGTTATCGGCACTATTGCTGTTTTCTCCGGGCTGCTATGGGCTACGGGTTCTCGTACCTCTATCGCGGCGTATGCAGCGGGTCTGATTTGGATCGTTGTTGCTCACCGTATGAAGACCTTTGGTCGTATTACGTTGGGTGTAGCGCTGTACTGGTTAATTGATATCTTGACTAGTGATTACGCGCAGTCCGGCGTCTTTGCGGACCGTACCGGTACGGATGCGCTTCGTTCACTGATTGACCAGGCATCTGAGATTAAGGTTCAGGCTTCTGGCTTCTTCGGCCAGGGCTTGGGTGAGGCATACGTATACCTGGCACATACCGGTTCGAAGACCTGGTTCCTCCATAACTCGTACTGGTCTGCTCTGATTGAGGGCGGCTGGCCATGGATGATTCTGGTTGTTACCATCACCCTGCTCTTTATCGTGAACGTGTTTAGCGGCAAAAAGACTCTGCCGCCGAAGTTCTATGTTGTGCAGGGCGCTGGCGTTGCCATCATGATTTGTGCATCCCGTCTGGGCGAGGTGTTCTACACCTGGCCGTGGGCTATTGCATGCGGTCTTGCTCTGCGCGTGTTGTTGCTTGAGCGTGAACAGCGTTTGGGTACCGGCCACGATGAGGCAAGTATCGAAGGCTTTGACGAGCGGATTGAGGTTCGTGATGCTGAAGAAGCCGATAACCACGTACTAGCTGCCCAGAACGCCCATAAGGCGTAGAGGATATTCACTTTGTATCCTCTGCCTCGACAGGTAGTTTCTCTATGTCTTGAGCATAGCGCGCAACGCTTATTGGAGCGCCTTGTTCTGACGTATCCGGGGAACCTAGACGGTTCTGTAGAAGAACAATATCCCCTTCCCCTTGTGAATTGCTCTAGGAGTAGAACAATGAAGAAAGAACTGTATATTGCTACCAATAACGGTGATATTGGTGGCGGCGAGGTCATGCTTCTGAACATTGCCCGCGCAGCCCGTAACCTTGGGTACAAGGTCACCATTGTGGGCCCCTCGGAACCGAAGCAACTCATGGAAGCTGCCGCGGATGAGGGTTTCCCTCGCATTATGTTGCCTGCTAAGAACCGCGCACAGTACATGCTTGCTCTGCGTGCATGGCATGCCCAGAACAAGGACGTACTGCTCTGGTGCAATGGTCTGGTTCCCGCAGTAGCAACGGGTGGCCGTAAGAACCGCATCGTACACCTGCATCAGTACGCTACTGGTATCAATGCCAAGCTGGTACCGTTCGCTCGTCGTAATGCATCGGTTACTTTGGTGCCTAGCCGTTACGTCGCACGTGCATGCCCTGGTAGCGAGGTTTTCGCTAACTGGGTCAACGGTGTCTCAACTGAGCTGGACCATCACGTTGGCGATCGTCGTCTGCGTGTTGGTTTCTTGGGTCGTCTGACTCCTGCTAAGGGTATTCCTACTTTGTGCGAGGCGTTGAGTATCCTCAACAAGGACGAGATTATCTACGACTTCATCATCGGTGGCGAGCCTGTATTCGCTTCTGAAGAGGGCCGTGCTGAGGTTGAGACTGCTCTGGCCCGTGTCGCACCGTTCAGCACTCGCTTGGGCTGGACCACTCCGGACCGCCTGTTCTCTAACATTGACATGCTGGTTGTCCCCTCGGCGGGTGCTGAAGAGTCTTTCGGCCTTGTGGTTGCTGAAGCGATGAGCGCACGCATTCCTGTCGTTATCAGCGACGCTGCACCCTTGATGGAGGTCGTGGGCGGCAACGGCTCCTACCCCTACATCGTCCCGGTGAACCAGCCGCAGGTACTTGCTCAGGCCATTGAGAAGCTGGGTCAGGAAATCCGTGAAGAGACTGAAGAGCTGGCAGAACGTACCTCCGAGCTGTTCTGGCGTTGGCAGGAGAATTACTCGCCTGAAGCAGGTAAGGTCCGTGTTGGTGAGATTCTGGAACGTTTTATCCGCTAAGGTGCTTCTAAACCTATAGATCATTCCCAACGGATATCCTCTCACTCAAACCCCGAAGGAAAATTATGACGACTACCCACCGCTACAAGGCTGCGGTTATCATTCCCTCTCGCGGTGGTGCAGATATTCTGCACTACCCGCTGGATGCGCTTGCCGCCCAGACCGAGAAGGACTTCCAGGTTATCGTGGTCCTCGACGGCGATATTGACAACAGCGAAGCTGTGCTTGACCGCTACATTGCGGAAGGCAAGCTGAACCTGACCAAGATTGTTTTCGAGGAGAACCGCGGTCGTGTGGCAGCGCTGAACGCTGGTCACCGTGCGGCTGATGCGGATGTCCTCATCCGTTGCGATGATGATCTTGAGCCGGCATCCGACTACGTCGAGGCGCAGATCCGCCTGCACCGTGATTACGACGGTGTGATTGGTACCTTGAAGAACGTGTACCCGGACACTCCCTATTCTCGTGTGTACGGTAACTTCCGCGATGCTCGATTCAAAGAGGGCGCCCTCAGCGTAGCTGAAGAAGGCCGTTGGCTGTACTGGAACGGTAACTCTTCTATCTCTGCGGAGTACTTTGAGCGTACTGGCGGCTACGACCCCGCGTACCGTCTCTACGGCTGGGAAGACGTAGACATGGGCAAAATGGTTCATGACGCTGGTGGCCGCATCATCATCTCTGATGAAGTTGAGGTCAAGCACTATGCCGAGGCTACCACCACTGCAGTGCGTGCCCTGCGTGCCCTGCACTCGGGCTCTGCCCGCACCATCTTCGTGCGTAAGCACGGCGAGGAAGCACACCCTGCCCCGAACCCGACGGGTCCGTGGGGTTTGCTGGTCAAGACCCTCGCTCGTTTCACCACCGAGAAGACCATTAAGGCTCTGGGCGATGCGAGCGATAAGATTCTGCTGAAGCTGCCCGCTAAGGCCGCTGAGAAGCTTGTGGCACTGCAGGTTGAGGCTGCATCTTACGCCGGTATTCACTACCCTGAGCGTGCTCAGAAAGTCTTTTAGGAGGAAAAGAAAATGTCACTCACTCAGCTCTTGACCTCCGCTCCGTTTACCGGGCCGAAGAACCCTGACGCGGTGCTCGCGGATATCCCGAAGAGCCTCAAGAAGCTTGCCCATCTGGCGCGCCGTTACGTGCCGCTGGTCAAGCCTGAGGCTACTGAAGAGATAGCAATTGCCCACGACTACCTGACTCAGCGTGGCGGTGCGGAGCGTGTTGTGCTGGCAATGCATCGTGCATTCCCTGACGCACCGATTTACACGACTTTGTACGACCCGGAGGGCACCTTCCCGGAGTTCAAAGATGCGAAAATCATCACCAGCCCGCTGAATAAGATTGGTTACCTACGTCGTAACCACCGCATGGCTCTGCCAATTCTGCCGATTGCTTCTTCTTTCCTGAAGGTACCGGCTGAGCGCGCTGTGGTGTCGACGACCGGTTGGGCGCACGGCTTCAACTTCGCCGGTCGCAAGTTCATTTACTGCCATTCGCCGGCGCGTTGGCTGTACCTGAGCGATCAGTACCTGGGCGAGAAGAGTACCGGCCCCGTACCTCTGCTGCTGAAAACCCTGCGTCCTGCACTGATGTTGTGGGATCACTGGGCGGCTCACCGCTCGGCGGTGTATGTGGCGAACGCGAGCGTGATTAAGAAGCGCATCGAGAACGTGTACGGCAAGAAGGACGTTCCGATTTTCTTCCCGCCGCACTCGGTAGATGCCACCGCACCGGTTGAGCCTATTCCGGGTCTGGAAGAGTTCACCGAATCGGACGATTATTTCCTGATTGTTTCTCGCCTGCTGCCCTACAAGAATGTTGATAAGGCTGTTGAAGCCTGCAATGAGTTGGGTAAGAAGCTACTGGTGATTGGCCGCGGTCCGGAGAAGGAACATCTGGAAGCGCTTGCGGGCCCGACTATTCGTATTGCTTCGGGCGTTTCGGATGCGCAGCTTCGTTACGCGTACCGTCACTGCCTGGCGCTGCTGGCTATCTCGTATGAGGACTTCGGTATTACCCCGCTAGAAGCGGGTGCTAGCGGCAAGGCCGTGATTGCCTACCGTGCGGGCGGCTTCCTGGATACCATTCAGGAAGGCAAGACCGGCATGTTCATCAACCAGCCGACCGTGGAGCAGCTGGTGGAAGCTCTCAAGGCTTTCAACCCGGCTGACTGGGACGCTGACTATATCCGCGAGCACGTTGACGGTTTCTCGGAGGCTCGTTTCATTAGCCGTTTGAAGACCTACGTGCAGGCTTTGCCCGAAGACTAAAAGAGCTAGGCGGCTCATAGAAGAAGGTGGGGCGGTAGAAACTAAGGTTTTTCTACCGCCCCGCCTTCTTTATGCTTTCTGAGAGCCTTAGCGGGCCTCTAGGAGCCCCTTGGAGAGTAGCTCGGGAATGAAACCCTCAATCTGCGGTCCCATGGTCTCTATGGGCTGTTCATACATTTCGCAGAGCTCGTCGATAGCATCCTGCAGAGACATCGGGTCCTCAAAAATACTCCAAATAATGGAGGCAGAATCCTGAAGAACAGACAGCTCACCGTTGGCAAGATTCGCGAGATAAGTTGCCGTGGGGGAGTACTTAGCGAACTCTTCAGAATGAACATACGCGATGTTCTCGGGGATGCCGTATACGGTCTGACGGGAATCTACCGGATTGCTCATTTTTTCACCTTGATTCCGAAACGATCAAAGAACTTTGCACGTATCTCTGCCTTAGTGGGGGTGCGTCCCAGCTGCATCGCCAAATGGTCCTTATTCACAAAGAAAATATTTTTGAGGGTGCGTAGCTTATCGTGCAGGGTCGTCGCCGACTGCAGACGTCCGATCCACTGGATGTAGTGGGGCACATCCTGGGAGACCGACAGCCACAGTAGGTAGTCGCGGTCGTCACGGTACTGCTCCAGACCGCCCATAGCCGCGCTATATGCCAGGGACGAGTCAAGCTCCTCGGCGCGGGCTTGTAGGCGCTGCCAATCGCTGTAGGAGAGCAGAGAGACCAGGTAGTTAATATCTGCACTGTAGCGTGATGCTGCGCGGGCGCGGTGAAGCACCACGAGAAGACGCGCGTCCAGATCGCTGGGGACAGTGCAGGGACGGTGAGCAATCATACGGGTCTTGCGTGCCGCCCAGACGCGGTCAAACGCCTTCTCATAATCGCCGTGGCGTCCTAGACCGGGGAAGAAACGATGAATATCAGTCAGGCCCCATGAAGCGTGGTAGAGCGTCATCGCGTGCTCGAACACGGAACCTGTTTCGAAGTGGGCTTGGATACGCCATCCATCTGCCAGAAGGATCTCTACAAAGCGGTCCACGTGAGAGGGACGGACGAGCAGGTCAGCGTCGGAGCTGTACCTGCCCTTGCGGTAAATTTCCTGGGAGAAAGCGTAGCCTTTGACATGCAGAATATCGATGGAGTGCATGTCGGCAATTCGCTGGAAGTAGGCGTGCGCAAGCCGAATCCGTGCCGCGAGCGGAGTAGTCTGCGGCTCCGGGGTATTGGATGAGTGAGTGGTCACAATAGCCTTTCGGTGCACATGTATACCAGATAAGTATAAGGCGGGACAGACAGAAAATACTGCCCATCCCGCCCTAAGTCGCTCCCTATAATTTAGGGCGCTTATTACGTTATTACTTCTTAGCCGAGGACTTCTTCGACGACTTTTTGTCGCCGTCCTTGCTGTAACCGTAGTAGGTGGAGTAACCGACGTACGAGCTTGCGTAACCGAAGCCGTAGTAGGAGTTACCCAGGCCCTTACGGGGTGCACGGTTCAGAACCATACCGAAGAGGTTAGCGTTGACCTTCTTCAGGGTGCTTGCAGCCTCAGTCATCTGCTCACGGTGGCTTCGACCGATAGAACCAACGAGGATTACGCCATCCACCGAGTGGGAGAGCAGCGAAGCATCGGTCACGGGCAGCAGCGGCGGAACGTCGACGACCACGATGAACTCTTCGGAGAGCTCGTTGATCAGCTGGCGCATCTTATCCGAGCCCAGAAGCTCGGAGGGGTTCGGGGGGATGCGGCCTGCGGGCAGGACGAAGAGGTTCGAATCGCCTAGCTGGTGTACAGCGTTAGCAATCTCAACCTGGCCAGCCAGAACCTGGGTCAGACCAACCTTAGCGTCGAGCTTCAGCTTCTTAGCCACGGTCGGGCGGCGGAGGTCGGCGTCAATGAGGATGACGGGCGAACCTGCGTCAGCCATTGCACGAGCCAGCGACAGCGACACGGTCGACTTACCTTCACCGGGCACCGCGGAGGTGACGATGAACGAACGAGGGGGAGTGTCAACGTTCACGAAGCGCAGGTTGGTACGCAGCTGACGGATGGACTCCTGAGCGATGTGGTCGTCGGTGTCACCGTTAACGATGTTCTCTTCGCTCAGGTCATCACTGACGGGTAGAACACCCAGGATGCTTGCGCCGGTTGCCTTGGTAGCGTCGTCACGGGTGCGGATGCGCTGATCCAGTGCGCGGCGCAGGAAGATAGCCAGGTACACCAGCGCCAGGCCAGCAGCGGCACCAACGAGTACGTTCTGCTGGTAGTTCGGAGCCACCAGCGGCGGGTTCACGCTTGCGTTGTTCAGCGGAATCACACGGACGGTGTTGCTGGTGGTGGGGGATGCGCCAGTGTTTTCTCCGTTCACCAGTGCCTGAGCGTTACCGGGGTTCTGCTCAATTTCCTTAATGTAGTCGGCGGTAGCCTGCAGTGCACCGTTAGCGAGCAGCTGTGCGTTCTTCGGGGAAGAAGCCTGCGCGCTCACGGTAATCAGTGCAGCGTTGTCACCTGCGGTTGCGGTGAGGCTCGCACGAATCTGACCGGTGGTCAGGGAGAGCTCGGGGGTGTTCTGCTTAATCTTCTGTGCCACGGCCTCGGAGGAGACGATAGCTGCGTAGGAGCGAGCGCGTTCCTTAGCGGCGGAAGAACCCGAGAGGACATCCACAGTGCCGGACTCGCCCACGGTCACGTAGCCCGAGGATGATGCAGCGTAGACCTTCGGCTGGAGAGAGGCATAGCCGAAGCCCGCTGCGGCACCGACAACGATGCCAATGATCAGCAGCCAGAGGTTAGCCCTCGTGGTGCGGAAAAATTCCAAAATGGTCATGGTAGTGAGAATACTCCAGAAAGTTTGAGTTAGTGTACCTGCAAAGTGGAGTGTTGTTGCAGGCGGTGAAGGGATACGGAAATCCCCTGGTGTTTATTAGCGGAGCAATCCGAGCAGGTAGCTACCGTAACCGCTCTTGACGAGGGAGGTAGCAATGTCGCGCAACTGCTCATCGGAGAGCCAACCGTGGCGCCACGCAATTTCCTCCGGGCAACCAACCGACAGACCCTGACGGCTCTGGACAGTGCGGATGAAGTTAGTGGCATCAGCGAGTGAATCAAAGGTTCCGGTATCGAGCCACGCAGTGCCGCGAGGTAGAACCTCAACCTTCAGTTTACCCTGTTCCAGGTAGACGCGGTTAAGGTCAGTGATTTCCAACTCACCGCGCGGAGAAGGCTTAATCTGACGTGCATACTCTACAACCTTCGAGTCGTAGAAGTACAGACCTGGAATAGCGTAGTCGCTCTTGGGGTTCTCAGGCTTCTCTTCGATGGACAGTGCGTTGAAGTTCTCGTCGAATTCCACCACACCGTAAGCGCGAGGATCAGCAACCCGGTAAGCGAAGACGGTTGCGCCGTCCTTCTGCTCGTAGGTGGCAAGCTGAGTGCCCAGACCGGGGCCGTAGAAGATATTGTCACCGAGCACAAGTGCTACAGGGTCGTTACCAATAAAATCGGCACCCAGAATAAATGCCTGTGCAAGACCATCCGGGGAAGGTTGCACCTTGTATTCGAGATTAATACCGAAACGGGAACCGTCACCGAGCAGTCGCTGGAACTGCTCCTGATCGGCAGGAGTGGTAATAATCAAAATATCGCGGATACCCGCCAGCATGAGAGTGGACAGCGGGTAGTAAATCATCGGCTTGTCATAGACCGGAGTGAGCTGCTTGCTAATACCCTGAGTGATAGGGTGCAAACGGCTTCCGGTACCGCCGGCAAGAATAATTCCCTTCATAACTTCTTATTGTGTCATGTTTATCTCGTTGTTGAGGCATAAAAATCACTGTTTAGCCAGGTAAAATCTACCGTATGGCTCACATTCTTGTTACCGGCGGTGCCGGTTTTATTGGTTCGAACTTTGTTCACCACCTCATCGATAACACTGATCACACTATTACTGTGCTGGATAAGATGACCTATGCCGCAAATGCTGCGTCTTTGGAGGGTCTTCCCGAATCCCGCTTCAAGCTCGTCGTAGGCGACATCGCTGACCGCGAGCTGGCCGACGAACTGGTCGGCAAGGCAGACGCTGTTGTCCACTACGCTGCGGAATCGCACAACGACAACTCCCTGTCCAACCCCGAACCGTTCATCCACACTAACCTCATCGGTACTTTCAGTCTTCTGGAAGCAGTCCGTAAGCACGGCACTCGCTACCACCACATCTCCACCGACGAGGTCTTCGGCGACCTCGAGCTGGACGATCCGGCAAAGTTCACCGAAACCACCCCCTACAACCCCTCTTCCCCTTACTCCTCCACCAAGGCAGGCTCCGACCTGCTCGTGCGCGCATGGGTCCGCTCCTTCGGTATTGAAGCAACCATCTCTAACTGCTCCAACAACTACGGCCCCTACCAGCACATCGAGAAGTTCATTCCCCGCCAAATCACTAACATCCTCTCGGGTCTGACCCCGAAGCTGTACGGCGAGGGCCTGAACGTTCGTGACTGGATTCACGCATCCGACCACTCTTCTGCTGTGTTGCGCATCCTGGAGCAGGGCAAGATTGGTGAAACCTACCTCATCGGTGCAGACGGCGAAGAGAACAACATCACCGTTCTGCGCACCATCCTGCGTCTTATGGGCAAGGACGAGAACGACTTCGAGCACGTGGTTGACCGCCCCGGTCACGACCTGCGCTACGCAATCGACGGTAGCCGCCTGCGTGCAGAGCTCGGCTGGGAGCCGAAGTTCACCGACTTCGAATCCGGTCTTGCCGACACCATTAAGTGGTACACCGACAACCGCGGCTGGTGGGAGCCCCTGAAGGCTGAGGTTGAGGCAAAGTACGCAAAGGCTGGCCAGTAATGACCAAGGAATTGAAGGTTACTGAAACCGAGATTCCCGGCCTGCTCATCATTGACCTGCCGGTTCACGGCGATAACCGCGGCTGGTTCAAGGAAAATTGGCAGCGCGAGAAGATGGTCGCAGCCGGTCTGCCCGACTTCAACCCCGTGCAGAACAACATCTCGTTCAATGCTTCGGTAGGTACCACCCGCGGTATCCACGCCGAGCCGTGGGATAAGTACGTTTCTGTTGCGACCGGCCGTATCTTCGGTGCGTGGGTTGACCTGCGTGCTGGCGAGTCCTTCGGTAAGGTCGTCACTGTGGAGCTGGGCCCGGACACCGCAATCTTCGTGCCTCGCGGCGTGGGTAACTCCTTCCAGACCCTGGAAGAGAACACCGCCTACACCTACCTGGTGAACGACCACTGGTCGGCGGATGCAGTATCCGGCTACAGCTTCCTGAACCTTGCTGATGAGACCGTCGCAATCGACTGGCCCATCGACCTGGCGAAGGCAGAGCTCTCCGAGAAGGACCGTAACCACCCGCGTCTGAACGAGATCAAGCCCCTGGAAGCCGACCCGATCCTGATTATTGGTGCGGGCGGTCAGCTCGGCACCGAGCTGGTTCGCCAGCTCACCGAGCAGAACGTACCCTTCCTGGCTGTGGATCGCGACCGCCTCGACCTGGGCAAGCCCGAGCAGTGGTGTGACGCATTCCGCTGGCGCTCCTTCCGCGCGGTCATCAACGCTGCAGCGTACACCGCAGTGGATCAGGCAGAAACCCCCGAGGGGCGCCGTGACGCCTGGGCAGCTAACGCCCTGGGTGTGAGCGCTCTTGCCTCCATCTGTGAAGAAGCTAACCTGCCGCTGGTTCACGTATCCACCGACTACGTCTTTGACGGCTCCCTGCCCCTGGGCGAGGAATACCCGGAGGACTACCCCCTGGCACCGCTGAGCGTCTACGGCGCATCCAAGGCTGCCGGTGAGGTTGCCGCCGCCGCATGGCGTAAGCACTACACCCTGCGCACCAGCTGGGTTGTTGGCGCCGGCAAGAACTTTGTGGGCACCATGGCGTCCCTGGCTGAGCGCGGTATCGACCCGTCCGTGGTCGCCGACCAGTGGGGTCGCCCGACCTTCACCCAGGACCTGGCAGCAGCTGCCCTGCACCTGCTCTTCTCCGGCGCTGAATACGGCACCTACAACGTGTCGAACACCGGTGAGGTCATCAACTGGGCACAGTTCGCTCGTGCAGTGTACGAGGGCACCGGCCATGACCCGGCACGCGTCAGCGACACCACCACCGAGGAATACTTCGCCAACGCTGAGCTCTTCGCTCACCGTCCGACGAACTCGGCAATGGACCTGTCCAAGCTGATTGCTGCAGGCTTCACCCCGCGCGATCACCGCGAGGCGCTCGCCGCCTACCTTGCAGAAATGGGTTCCTAATCCTCTAGGATTTGGTCCTAATATCTGCTGATAACAGCATAAAAGGCGTGAAAAGCGCCATATCACAGGTTCCCGGCCCTTGAAGAAGAGCCGGGAACCTGTACAATATTGTCTTGGCCAAGGCGGTGGAATACACGAAACGTGTAGGTCCGTAACTGACGGTGGCTGGTTGGAAAGAGATTTCTGGCGCCAGTCCCTATTCCACTTGGCGCATAACTTCTAACCAAGAAAGGGTGGACAACTCATGTCAGATACCATCAAAATTTCAGCTACCGTACGTAGCGACTTCGGCAAGGGCTACGCGCGCCGCATCCGCATGGCAGGCGACATCCCCGCCGTCATCTACGGCCACGGCGAAGAGCCCAAGCACGTAGTACTCCCCGGCCACGCAACCACCCTGGCTGCCCGCGTCCCCAACGCTATCCTCGACCTCGACATCGAAGGTGAATCACACCTCGCAATGATCAAGGACATCCAGCGTCACGCAATCCGCCCTGAACTGCAGCACATCGACCTGCTGACCGTTAAGCGCGGCGAGCGCGTTGAGATTGAGGTTCCTGTACACGTTGAAGGCGAGCCTGCTGTTGGCGCCGTTGCTAACCAGGAAGAAACCGTTCTTCTGGTTGAAGCTGACGCACTGAAGGCACCCGAAGCTTTGACCGTGAGCATCGAAGGCCGCGAAGCTGGCGCTCACGTTCTGGCATCAGACGTTGAACTGCCCTCAGGCGTAACCCTGGTTGCAGACGCTGAACTGCTGATCGTTAACGTTTCTGAGCCCGAGGAACTCGACGTTCCCGAGCCCGGTGAAGAAGGCGAAAACGCACCCGAGGGTGACATCGTTGAAGCTTCCGAGGAATCAGATCAGGCTGGCGAAGCTCACGACTCAGATAACTCAAAGCACTAGACCGCGCCCTGCGCCTAGCGCAACAATGATTTGTGGATGGCCCGCCGCTACCTCTCTTCTGAGGTGGTAGCGGGCCATACTCATAGAATGGTGTAGTCCATGAATTTTCTAAAAAACCTTTTACAGCGCCGTGGAAAGGGCGAAGATATGTCTGATGCGTGGCTCATTGTTGGTCTGGGGACCCCGGGCCCGGAGTACGAGAAAACCCGCCACAATATTGGTCAGATGGTTCTGGACGAGCTCGCCAAGGAAGTTGGCGGCAGCTTCAAGAAGCATTCCAAGGCCTCCGCGGTTGTGGTGGAGGGGCGCCTCGGTTTTGGTGGCCCCAAGGTCATCCTCATGAAGTCTCTCGGCTACATGAACACCTCCGGCGGCCCGGTCAGCGCCGTCGCCAAGTTCTACGGTATCGACCCCGACCATATCATTGTTGTGCACGATGAACTCGATATCCCCTTCGACACCATTAAGCTCAAGATTGGTGGGGGAGAGGGCGGTCATAACGGTCTGCGCGATATCACCAAGGCACTGGGCACCAAGGACTACTACCGTGTGCGCACCGGCATCGGTCGACCTCCCGGACGCATGGACACCGCAGACTTCGTGCTCAAGCCCTTCAGCAGCACCGAAGCGAAGGACCTGCCCTTCCTCATCTCGAACGCTGCAGACGCAACCATGATGCTTGTGAAGGAAGGCCTGCTGGCGACCCAGCAGCGCTACCACGGCGCAGGCTCCTAAGCATAAGACCGCACTGGGCATGCGCTGAACTGGGCAATGCATGGTGTGGGTTGATGCGTGAACTAGGCTCTACCTAACTATGCAAGAGCCCGGTGAGGGAATAAGCTAGAAAAGAATGACGTTATACGCTCCACGACGGGAAAATACCCGACCCGTGGAGCGTATGAGCGAGAGAAGAAGGTACCCGTGGCTGAATACTCCACCCCCGCCAACACCCCGCTGAGCGACGACCTCGTACGCCAGCTTCGCCAGGATTTCCCGATCCTCAACACTGAGGTCAACGGGCACCCCTTGGTCTACCTGGATTCGGGGGCGACCAGTCAGAAACCGCTTCAGGTGCTCGACGCTGAACGTAACTTCTACCTGCACGCTAACTCTGCTGTACACCGTGGCGCACACACCCTCGCGGTTGAGGCAACCGACCTGTTCGAGGACGCGCGCATCACCGTTGCGAACTTCGTTGGCGCCACTGATGAAGAGCTCGTGTGGACCTCTAATGCAACCGAGGCGCTGAACCTGGTCGCCTACTCCATTGGCAACGCCTCTCAGGGTATCGGCGGTCCGGCTGCTGAGCGTTTCGCACTGGGCCCTGGCGACGAAATTGTCACCACCGAGATTGAGCACCACGCGAACCTCATTCCCTGGCAGATTCTTGCTCAGCGAACCGGCGCAACCCTGCGCCACATCCCCTCCACCGAGGACGGTCAGCTCGACTACGAGGCAGCCGAGGGCATCATCAACGAGAAGACCCGCATCGTGGCGTTCACCCACGTCTCGAACGTGACTGGCGCAATTACTGATGTGCCCCGCATGGTTGCTATGGCTCGTAAGTACGGCGCAATCGTTGTACTGGACGCCTGCCAGTCCGTGCCGCACATGCCCGTAGACTTCCACGCCCTGGACGTCGACTTTGCGGCGTTCTCCGGCCACAAGATGCTGGCACCCACCGGTATTGGCGCCCTCTACGGCCGCGCAGAGCTGCTGAACGCCCTGCCGCCCTTCCTGACCGGCGGCTCCATGATTACCCGTGTGGGTCTGCAGGACGCCGAGTACATGCCCGCCCCCATCAAGTTTGAGGCCGGCACCCAGCGTGTCTCGCAGGCGGTCGCTTTCGCTGCTGCTGTGTGCTACCTGCAGCACTTGGGCATGGAGAACGTTGAGGCGTGGGAACACGAACTGGGCGCTCGCCTCGTTGAGGGCGTTCAGAAGATTGAAGGCGTGCGACTGCTTGGCCCCACCGATCCCACCAAGCGTGCCGGCCTGGTCGCTCTCGCCATCGAGGGTGTACACCCGCACGATGTGGGTCAGCTACTCGACACTCAGGGCATCGCCGTGCGCGTGGGTCACCACTGCGCCCAGCCGCTACACCGCTGCGCCGGCGTGACTGCCTCGACCCGCGCCTCCACCTACATCTACAACACCACCGAAGATGTGGACGCTTTCCTGAAGGCACTCGCCGAGGTACGCCCCTACTTCGGCTTCTAAAACAGGCGTGTTAGACGCTAACGCCCCGAATTTTCAGACATACCAACTGACGGAAGAAGAACACTGTGTCTCTTGAATCCCTGTACCAGGAAATTATTCTGGAGCATTCTAAGCAGCGTAGCGGCGAGCACCTCGTAGAGGTACCCGCCGGTCACGCAAGTGCCGATAACCACCAGTACAACCCCACCTGCGGTGACGAAATCAACCTGCGTGTGGTGCTCTCTGATGAACTGAAGGATGGCGAGAAGACCATCGAGTCGATCTCTTGGGAAGGCGACGGTTGCTCTATCTCCATGGCTGCCGCTTCTGTGCTCTCTGAAATGGCTCCTGGCATGACGACCTCCGAGCTTCAGCGCCACGTGGATGCGTTCCGCGAGATGCTGCGCTCGCGCGGCAAGGTGACCCTGGACGAAGAAGAGTACGGCGATATGGCTGCATTCTCCGGTGTTTCGAAGTTCATGGCGCGCGTGAAGTGCGCGATGCTCTCCTGGGTTGCCGTTGAGGAAGCCACTAAGGAAGCAACTGCGAAGAACTAAACCTTTGCTGAGAAGGTAGGCTGAACCGGTGGGGGAGTAGCTAGTATTTGAACGCCAATCGAAAATACCGAATGGCTACTGAACCTAAAATATTGCACAAGAACGTAAGCATATGCGGTCAAAGCGTGCAGAAAATACTGGCTAAAACTCTTCGCTAAAATCTAGCGGTTAATTGTTTATCTATATAAGCTTTCTTTGATTTCAAGCGACGTATAGAAAATATGAGGCGGATACTACACTGTGTCCGCCTCATTTTTATATCTTTCTCTTTTTCCTCCAAAAAGGTGACTGGTAAAATAAAAGGACGAAGGGCGCCCAACCAGCACCCTCGAGAAACTCTTTTCGGACCCGCACACTCTGAGATGACAGCGAGAAGAAATAGGGCAATAATAAGAAAATATTTTCTCAATATTGCACATTCTTCACTTATTCTTAGGCTCTCACCCCAGACCGCGGATATGTTTCTCACCCCTCTGGTACCTCAACCACACCGGAATACCCATCGCCGCTACCAACCACAAGGAAGCCCCATGATTATTGGCTACGCCGCAGGCGCCTACGACCTTTTCCACTACGGCCACCTCGAGATTCTCCGCAAGGCCAAGGAAAACTGCGACTACCTCATTGCAGGCGTCGTGCACGATGACGTTCTGGAAGTGACCAAGGGCCGCCGCCCCGTCATCCCCATCGAAGAGCGTGCCGCCATCGTCAGCCACATCGACTACGTGGACGAAGTGCACGTCGAAACCACCCCCGACAAGCTCGAAACCTGGAAGCAGAAGCCCTTCAATGTCTTCTTCAAAGGCGACGACTGGAAGGGCACTGACAAGGGTAACGCCCTGGAAGCACGCTTCGCAGAGGTTGGCGTGGAAGTACACTACTTCCCCTACACCGAGCACACCTCCAGCACCAAGCTGCGCAAGGTCGTTGACCTGCTCGAAGCAGAGCACGACCTGCGCGTAGAGATGCGCCGCTTCGCCGAACTGCTCGGTGAGCGCGAATACTCCGAGGCGATTGTCGCTTCCTAACGCTGTCGCCTCCTAATGCTCATACGTCCTTATCAGGGCTCTAGAGCTCGTAGAGACCCATAAAGAACAGAGGATCCCCGCCGTAATTACTTACGACGGGGATCCTCTGTATCTTGGCGTATCTAGCCGTATATCAGCTACACCTCAAAGGTGAGCGTCTAAATAGGCTTTAGCGCTGTGCCAGCCACTTCTCAGCGGAGGTGCCCAGAACCTTCAGCACGCGGCCAACCTGCGGCTCAGCAGCGGCTGCAATCTTCTTGCCCACCAGCGGGATGGAGCAGGAAACCTCGCCGTTGACGTCCAGACGGGTCTTGTCACCCTCGGGAATCAGGTGCTGGGTAGCCTGAGCGGACACGGGCACGCCGTTAACCTTCACCTCGGTAGAGACGGTGCGGGAGCCGTCAGCAGCCGGTGCACTTACGGTGTCCACCTGGGTCATAGCTACGCCGTTGCCGACGAACTTACGAGCGATGTCCGGCACGCGCTCAGCGGGCACGGTACGTTCGGTGGTTGCGGTGAACTCTGCGGAGGTGTCACCGGAAACGGAGAAGCTGCCGAATTCAACGCCAACCTCGGAGCAGACGAAGCGTGCGAAGTCCTCGCTGGAGAATGCCTCGATAACCTGCTCAACGTTTGCGTTGATAACGGTCGATTCCTGAACTGCCATAATTGTTCCTTTCGTAGTGCGCGAAAACCCCGCGCATTATCCCTTCTAAGGATACGGTGCGCGGGGTTTCGCAACCAATGTAAAGACGCGAATCCACCTGAGAATATGCCGTGAACAAGGGAAAACATCCACAGCCTCTCACAGGGTGGTTGGAGGATTCGCATGCCGGTCTAAAAATGAGGGAAACACCTTCGGGCGGCTCCCACATCGCATCACTAAGGATGCGGGATTTAGAAAGCTAAAGCTTTTTAGGCGCTGGGAGCCATCGCGTCGATGCGAGCCATCTCAGCCTTACCCGCACGGTGTGCGCGAGCAGCCTGCTTCAGGCGACCCCAGAAGGAATCCTTACGGTGGGTCTTGCCAGCAAGCAGATCCTGCAGTTCCTCGCTCAGCTGTGCGGCAGAAATCTCCGGGGTGGATACGTACGGCTCAGCGGTGCGGAACAGGGAGGGGTTCGTCAGAGCAAGATCCAGCTTAGCGAAAAGGTCTTCGCGGCTCTCAACAACAACAGCGTGGCCGCGCTTCTCCATCAGAGTGGTGAAGGGGACCTGGTGGTTGTCAACGACCTCGTCGAACTCTGCGCGGCGCGGAACAGCCAGGGGCAGAGCGCCGGTGCGACGTGCATCCTGGATGGAGCCGGGGCCGCCCTGAACCAGCACTACGCGCGCGGTTGCGTAGTAGTCCAGCAGTTCGGAGGCGGGAAGAAGCTTGAGGTTGTCTGCGTGCTTAATGGGCGCAGTGTGACCATGCTGCACGAGGCAGGTGACCTCGGGGTGAGCTTCAAGATAAGCCTCAACCCAACGCAGAAGACGATCAAAAGTGTGAACGTCGGTGCCGAGGGACACCACCAAATCGTAAGTCTTGGTAGGAATACGAACGGGCGCGACGGCAGGGGTAAATACGGGCAGGTCGAACTTGGAAGTATCAACGCTGACGTGGGGGAAGTTCTGAATAGACATCGCCTATTCCTCTCTATGTATTTATCGGTAGTAACCCCGTATACCTGACGCAAAAAATCCGGAGGGCATCATTGGTATACGCGGCGGCGTCGTGCCGGAGAAAATGGTGAGTAATCTCCGCATACGCTTCTCTGGCGAGTGGTTAGTTCGCTTGGATGGTGAGTCCACAGTGGAGCGCACGACTTATGCGTATCTGTATGTATTAATAAATACTATACCCTGAAAATAACGCCCTCAGCACACGCGAGGACGCTATTTTCAGGATAAATTCATCACTCTTAGAAAATGGGATGAATCACACGAGAATCAGGGAAATTCTTCTGCTGTTCCTCGCTCTGAACAATAATTCGATCAGCAAAGGTGTACAACATCTTGCCGGTCATCGTCGGCAGAGTCGGGCGGTCAAAACACTCAATATAAAGAGTCTTTACGCCAAAAAGTTTAGCTGCAACAAAGAAAGGAACAGCAACACCTGCACCCGCAGAAACAACCGCATCCGGACATTCCTTCGGGAAAATACGAAATGCCAAGAACAGATTACGAATAGCGTTCTTAATATTTCGGGTGGTCGGGTAATACGCCCAATAGGTCTTCTCATCAGCGAGAGAAGATTCAACATCGGGCTGCTTAAAGCTAACCCACACGCGGTCATAATCCTGCCACGCAGCAGAAGTAGCTGTCAGATGCTTCAAGTGTCCGCCACTGCTAGAAACCAGCAGAAGCTTCTTCTTCGGTGCCTGAGAGGAAGTTGACTCAGTCATAGTGTTCTCCTAAAGCCCCAATACAAGAGAAAAATAAGAAGAGAAGATAAGGGTGAGCTGACGGGCCCGGCGGAACCGGCATCAACAGACCTATCACAATAGATCCACCTCAGCAGGTACCACCGCACCCTAAGCTCAAGGACGAAGGACGAACCCGCACAGAGGCGAGGCATCCATCAACAGAACCCCGAGTACTCGCGGTCTGATTACTCGCGATCCAGGAACACAGCCAGAGCGTTCACGCCCTCAAGCTGATCCAGCTGAGCGAAAAGCTCACGAACCTGCTGCAGAGAAGTAGCCGCAGTCACCGGAACCAGAGCCACGCCGCCAGCCTGAACAAAACGCAGCTGGGTCGACAGGGGAGTAGCGGTGCTCAGGCTAATCACCAGAGGAGTCTCGCTCTTCTCAACCAGCGACTCGGGGGTGTGGCGGGTCAGAGCGTCACGAACCGAAGCGTAATCGGTGAAACGTGCGTACTCGGTAGGCAGAACACGCTGCAGCATCTGGTACAGGTGCTCAACACCGCGGTCAGTACCGGGCAGAATGACAACGCCGGAAGCACCAGCGCTCTTCACATCGCCGTCAGGAGCACCAATGGTGCGCAGCAGCATGAACGCGTCATTCGCCTCAGAGGTGGAACCCAGCTCGTGAACGGGGATGCCAGCATCTTCCAGACGATCAGCGTAACCAACGTGACGCATGGTACGGTCACGACCGTAAGCCAGTACGGCACCAATCAGCAGACCTGCAACAGCACCAACAATACCCATCTTCACCGGGCCAAGAGCCGAGGAAGAAGAAGGAACCTGAGCCTCGCTCATCACGCGGCCACCGGTAGTAGAAGTCAGCTGAATCTGAGCACGACGATCCTGCAACTGAGAGAGCAGAGCCGCACGGTTGTTATCACCCTCGAGGCCAGAAATCTGCTCATCAATCTGGTGCAGAGCGGAATCAACGCTGCTCTTCAGAGACTCGGAACGAACCTGCAGGTACGCGTTTGCCATAGCGTTAGCGTAACGTGCAGCCTCCGTGCCGTTGGGGCGGGTTACCTCAATATCCAGCACAGCAGTCTGGGAGGTGCCAGTCACCTTGACGGAGTTCATCAGGCGGCTGGTCAGCTGAGCCTCAGAGAGGGTATCGCCATTAGCAATCAGAGCCTTAGCCGCGTTCTGCGCAACCTCGCGAGAGGAAGCAACGCGAGACTCGGTCGCAATATCCACCTTCGCGGAGTTAGCGCTACCGGTACCGGCGGGATCAACCACCAGCGGGTAAACAACCAGCGAAGCCTTAGAAGTGTACTTGCTATTGGTCATGTAGCCGTAGGCGGCACCCGCCACAGCAAAAATCACGACCGACAGCAGAATCAGCAGACGGTGTCGGAAAATGCGACGTACCTGGCTGCCAAGGGTAACCGAGGAGGTATGAGAGGTGTTATCCATGTGGACATCCTTGAGGAAGAGAAACGGACACTAAATATCGGAGAAAAACGTAGAAGAAGCGGAAGGCTAAGACTTCGCTCGGCGGGCGGAAAGGAAACGCTCAATGCCGAGTGCCTTGCGGAAGCGGAACAGCACCGCACCGTACACCGGCACCAGCAGCACCACGTACACGATGACACCCAGCACGCTCTGACCCAAAACGGCCAAAGACGCTAGAGCACACGCCGTCGGAACAGCTGCGCCCAAGAAGAGCGAAGGAGCCATCTCACGGACCGAAGCGCGAATACCCACCAAACGGAATACCTGGTAGCTCGCCAGGAAGGTATCAATCAGCAGAGCCGATGCCCACGCCGTCACTGCACCGTACAGGCCCCAAACCGGAACCAGCGTGAAGTTCAAAGTCACAGCCACCACCAGCGAGGAGAGCTTGTTCAACAGCTGCCAGCGGCTCTTACCGCTCATCAGCAGAACAGACTGCACGCCACCGGCACTCATCGACAGCATCGCCGCCGGGCAAATCACCCAGAGGATACCGGCGCCAGCCTCAAAGCCCTTACCGAAGAAATGCAACAGCACGGGACCAAAGAACGCCAGGGAGAGGTAGAACGGCCACGACAGAGCAGTCAATACACGAGTGGTCGATAAGAAAATCTCTCGAGCACGGTCCAGCTGACGGGTCGCCAACGCCGCACTAATCGACGGGCCAGTCACCACACGACCAGTGTGCTCAATCATGGTGCCCACACGAACACAACGGTTCACAGCACCATAGATACCACCGGCAGCGGCGCCCAAGAACGCCGTCACGACCAGCACGTCAATCCACTCCAGGATCGTCTCCACAACGGTAGCGACACCGCGTGCAGAGCTGAAACCCCAGAACGAACGGAACGTCTCAGTCGGAGAATCCTCAGAAGGAAGAACCTCCACATGCTCCTCGTTGGGGAACGCCCGCTCCAAAAGCCACAGAGCAACCACCGCAGTAATTGCCACCGGAATAGTCCAGGCGTACACCAGCTCCATGAGCTGGCCCGAGAACAGAACCACCAAACCCACAGCCGCAAAACGCAGAGTAGGAAGCAGAACATTCTGCAGAACCGTAAAAGTCACCACACGGTGCAGGCCACGCAGAGCACCGAAGAACACCGTCATCAGCGCCGCAACCAGAACGAAAGCCGAACTGACGCGCATAGCCGACTGATATTCAGGAGCCATCGGCACAACCTCGGTGTAGATGTACACACCCGCCACCAGAAGCACCGAAGTCACCAGCGAAGGAATCAGACCGTACTGAATCAGCTGCGGCAACACGCCGTAACGACCCAGCGCACGCTGAGCGCTCATCGTACGAACTAGACCCGTATCCGCGCCGAAGGTCACCAGCGAAATCGCAATCGCGAACAACGCCATCAGACGGAAAAACTCGCCCGAACCCTCAGCACCAATACCATTCGACACCACCATCGTGGTCACGAACGCGATACCGGCACCGTACATCACGCACAGAGAAGCGAGAGAACCGCTCTTCGCGAGGCTGGGCTGCTTACCCTTCGTAGGAGCCTTCTTCGCTGGAGCATCCTTCGCTGGAGCATCCTTCGCTGAGGCGCTATCGGTCTGTGCCTTCGAATCGGCAGACTCAACAGTAGCTGATGCCGTCCTGCGAGAACCGGGCAGATGAGCGCCCACCACAGTGGCAGAGCTTGCCTCCGAAGAACCAGCAGTCGAAGTACCCGAAGAACTCGCTTCCAAAGAATCGGAGAGCGACTTCTCAGGAGCAAAGCCCTGAGCGGGAGGCACAATCGACAGCGCCGTGGTCGCAGGAAAACGACCGGAACGGATGTCATCCACCGTGGGAGCAAACTCATCAGCAGAAGACTCTGCCTGAGAATCAGACTGTTCCACTACCGGATCCACATACTCGCCGCTCTCACGCAGACGCGCACGACGGCTAGGATGACCACCCATCGAATACGCATCATCAAAAGACGAAACCGAAGCGGTATCTAAACCACGAGGGGACTGATCCTTCGTCATAGCCCCTCACCATCCCGAATGGAACGCATGCACGCCATCGAAGCGAGCATCAGAATCGTCAGCTGAGCAATATCGAAGCTGTAGAAAATAAAGACAACGCAGCACGCCACCGGCACACTATGCAACCAGTACCCGGAGGCGGTCTTCACTCGTGCGCCGCTTGCCACAGTGCACACCATGAAGAGTGCGAATAGTGCCAGACCTACGAAACCGAAGCAGAACATCAAAGTCCACAGGTAACCCTGGGTACCCATCGACACACCAATGCTCGGTTCCATGCGCGGAGTGCCATAACCGATAATCGGGGACTCCAAGGTCGCATTCCAGGTAGCACGGTAGAGCGCCGCACGACCGCCGGTCGAGTCAGAGTAATCCTGACGGCCCAGAATATTGTCCACAGTGCCCGAAGCGAAAAGTGCCACGATGACAGCCGCAATCGCTGCAACACCCATGCCTACAGCACGCCAATTAGCTGCCAGGAACTGACGCAGCAAAACATATGCTGCGCTAATACCCAGACCAATAAACATGCCGCGGTTACTGGTCGCAATTGCCGGAACAGTAGAAAGAGCCATACCGATGAGCAACGCAACGCGCAGCCAGATGGAACGCAGACGCAACAGGCACGCCAGCATCACCGGGGTGAGCAGGGTGTACGCCAGACCCCAACTATTCGCGTAGGGGAACGGTGCGGAGGGGCGAATATACGCCTCAGGTGCACCCCACGGGCGCTGAACCTCCGCCAGAGGAGGAAGCATATAGTCACGCACCAGCGGGTTCTGCATGAAACCAGAAGGCATGATGAAGCTCATCGGGGTACGCAGACGGAACTCGGGGAAGAGAACGCCGCCATAACCCAGCACAATGAGGGTCACCCACAGAGTCGCCAGACCACCCAACAACCTGTTGAGGCTAATAGAGGAGCGCGCATTGTAGTAGTACAGGGCGTAAATGCCGGCGCTGAGAATGTTCACAAAGCGCAGACCCCAACCAATCATGTCGGTGGAACGGGTCAGAGCAAGTGCCGCAACAACAACCCATACGCAGAATGCGCCCCACACCCACAAGGAACCGGGCACACGCACATTACCTCGAATGATGAGGTAAAAAAGCATGATCGCTGCCAGTACCAGCGGCGCAACCTGAAGCAGCCCCAGAGCCCACAGCGCCGGGAAGCCGTACAGCAACGCCAGCAGAGGCCATGCGGGGAGCTTCTTCTGCGCTGTCGACATCGGACGGATGCGCGCGCGGGCACGCAGAATACCGCTGGGCGGCGTACTAGCCGACCCTGCGGAATCCTTCAGCGCAACAGGCGAAGCACCCGGATGAGAAAGAACGGAAGAGGAAACCATGTCTGTGCGATACCTGGTTAGAGACCTCGACCGGTCTTCTGGACGAGATCAAGAAGCGTAGCGGGCTTAATAATGCCGGTGGATACAACGTATGCTGCCCAAGCACGAAGCTGCTTGGGGTCACGGCGCAGAGCGGAGCGAGCGTACGCGCGCGCCTCCTTGTTGTTGCCCAAAGACGCCTGAGCGTACGCAATCTGACCGGCAATACGTGCCAGGCCCTTGGGGTCCTGCTCAAATTCGGGGAACTTACGCAGAATGTAGCTCAGACCGTCAACCATGGACTGCCACTTGCCAGAGAAGAAGGAAGGACGGTCCCAGAGCACCAGAATCAGCGGCTCGGGCACGCTCAGCACATCGCCGTGGCGGGTTGCGCGTAGCAGCAGGTCGTAGTCTTCACCGTAGGCGGCGGGCAACTCCTCATCGACCAGACCGATGCGGGCGGGCTGACCGTCAACGCCGAGCAGATCCTCGCGGGAGTACAGCATTGCGGAGGGGTGAATTTCGGTAATGCGCGAACGCAGGAAGTCAGCGAAGGTCGCGCGCTCGGGCGCCAGGCGCACGATGTCCTGACCGCCGGAACGCACGGTAATACCCGAAGAGATAGCGGCTGCTTCGGGGTTTTCGCGCCAGAGAGCAACCTGCTGGGTGAGCTTGGAAGGCATCCAGTAGTCGTCATCATCACAGAAGCCAATCATCTCACCACTGGAGGCGATGATGCCGCTATTGCGGCCGCCAGCCAGACCGCCGGAACGGGTATTGGAGACAATCTTCAGGGCACGGTTTTCGCCGACCTCAATATCCTCGAGGCGGTCGGGCTCAACACGGTCAAAGACGACAACAACTTCAACGAAACCGCGGTAGCTCTGCTCAAGGATAGAGCGGACAGCCACGCGCAGCAGCTCGGGGCGCTTGCCGTTGGTCGCGATAACGGCGGAAACAGCAGGGTTGCGAGAGGTGAAGTGCATCATTGGGATTCTCCTTACTCAGCGGGGGTCGCGAGGCTAACGTACTTGCGACGCATGGACAGCAGGACGGTTGCGGCATTAGCCAGCAGAAGCAGCGCGTAGACGATGACGAATACGGGGCCGAAGCCAACAAAAATGTAGATCCAGCAGAGGGTGCCAGCGTCCATGTGCAGGTTGATGAAGGAGCGCAGGGGGCCACCGGTGGGCGGTGCTGCGGTCTTGCGGTTGTTGCGCAGCTGTTCAGCCAGAATCTGGCTCATGAAGTGACCGGCGGTCAGAGCGGTGAAAATCATGGGCATCGCAATGATCCAGCCGTTGAAAGCGCTAGAGCCGGTGAAGGAATAGTGTGCCGGGTACAGCAGGAAAGAGAGCAGAGTTGCCATGTGCACCGAGGGCACACGGATGGAATCGACCACATGGTCGAGCCACTCACCGGCGGGGGAGGACGCACCGGTCACGCGAGCAACCTGACCGTCAGCAGAGTCCAGGCCGTAACCGAGGGCGAAGAGTAGTGCAACGCAGATACCTACACCAACGCTGGGCGGGCACGTAATCAGAACGACGAGGCCTGCTGCGGAACATGCGGCGGAAATAGCGGTGACGCCGTTGGGGGTGATGCCCAGTGCGACAGCTGCCGCAGCGAAGTAGCGTGCTACTCGGCGGTTGACCCAGCGGGTGTAGGCGGGAACGCCAATGCCAGGCTTCTGCGCTGCTTCAAGAGAGCGCAGGGTGTGAGAAAACTTCGCAGAAAATCCCGATGCGGGCGCGGAGTTTGGGGTGTGAGGTGCCTCAGAGGTGGACATGCACATTCCTTTTAATCGGTGAGAGGAGTGAAGGAGAGTGAATTACTCCCTTTCGGGGCGGCTGCGAGAAAGTCCGGAAGTCCCGCACGCGAAAAAAGAGGTGGTTGGTCCCTTTTTCACATACACCACTATATAGATATTTTACAACGAGATAAAGTGCGACAGGGGGCGTGTGGTCAGGGTCAACAATTGTGTCGCAAAAAGCCGCTGACAATGCTCTATAGTGCAGATTGGCGGGTTTCTGCGTGCAGGGTAGGAGCCTAACAAACCGGGGGTATCGACGCCTTCATCCTGTGAATTATGGTTTTAGAATTCATATCTGAACATTGTGCTGAGATACACATAACAGAAACACAAATAACAGGAATAAATGATGCAAAAAACACAGAAAAACGGGTAGCACACGCAAATGGGGTTTGATTTCCTGAATCATTCAGAAAATCAAACCCCATTTGGCTGAGATTGTCTAGAAGGTATTAGTTCCTTCGAGCCTGCATCGGAACGCGGGTTCCGACTCCGTTATTGACGATGCGTCGCTCGCCCCGGTCGGCTGCCGCGTTGTTCGCGTTATCGACCATGGGCTGCTCAGCAACCGGCGCCTTAGCAGTTGCCTGCAGGTCGAAGCTTACATTCGGGCGAACGTTACGTCGACTAATGCCCGGGTGAACCTCAACTGCGATGAGGTTCTCGCCAACCTTCAGCTTGGACGCCGGAACGGTGAAGGTCACCGGAGTCTTCTGAGCCTTAGCGGTATCAATCGAGCTCGATGCAACCGCGCTATTCCACAGTTTGCCCCTGATGTTGAAGTTGGAACGGCCAACCTCTTCACCGTTGACACCCACCGCAATAGCGTCATCTGCGTAGGTGGTCAGCACCAGGTCGCGGCTCGCCTGCTCACGAGTGAGCTGGATGGTGGTGTAGGCGTAGATATTTTGGCGGTTACGCATGAGCGGAACATGAACGGAGGTGTTGAGGTTACCGGTGCCGACACCAATCGGGGTCTTGCCGGTCTGCCATGCTTCCTGCGCGATATCTTCCAAGGTGAAGTGGAAGTTGTACTTCCAACCGTACTTACGGTTAGGAGCCTGACTGGAGACCATGTACTTCCACTCGGACGCGTAGGGCAGAACAATCTGGTCCTTAGCGGCCTCGTCCTTAGGATTCTCTTCCTTCGGGTCCTCGGGCTTGGGCTCCTCAGGCTTCGGGTCCTCGGGCTTGGGCTCCTCAGTCTTCGGGTCCGGATCCTGGGCCTTCGGCGCCTCAGTAGTTGCTTCTGCACTCGGGGTAGCGCTTGCCGAAGCACTGGGGTCAGCAGTAGCGGTCGGATCAGCACTTGCCGTCGGATCAGCGGTAGGAGTCTCGGTCGCGGTCTCCGTGGGGGTAGGAGTCGGGCGAACCGGAGCTACCTGAACCGGAGTGGAGGCAGAGTAGTTATCCGAGCTGTCCGCAGCGCGTACAAAGTAACGTGCGTTATCGGTGTGGTCAATCTCGAACTTCGTACCCGAAGTACTAGCGATGACTCGGTCATCACGCAGAATCTGGTAGCGGACACTATCGGTATCCTGCACAGCGTCCCAGGTCAGAACGTCCTTATCGTCCTTCAGCTCTACCTTCAGGTTCTGCGGGGTAGCCGGAGGGGTCACATCGCGAGCCTCAAAGCGCGCAAAACCGACGGTATCCTGGGTGCCGTGAACACCTAGCGAACGGTGAATATCGCCGCCAACCCACAGAGTGCCCTTAGAATCAACGAAAGACTCCCAGATACCGAAGCCGTGGTCACCCTTAATAGCGGGGGAGAACTCCGGCAGCATCTTACCGCTGTCCTTATCGAACGCAGCAACCAGCTTGATCGAATGAATCACGCTTGAACCGCTCACCGGGAACGGCTTATTACGCGAATCCTGGTAGAGGAAGTCACCGCAGTGGCAGGCACCATAAATGGTGTTGCCGTTCAGATGCAAATCCTGGAAATCTCCACCATCACGGGTAATTGCAGTGTAGGTGGGGCTCAGGGATGCCTTGTCGTAACGAGAAATAAGGTGCTCAGTACCACCCACCCAGACGCCGGTACCGGCATCCTGAACGTCGAACTGGAAACCCCAAATCTTGGTTTCGCTACGCAGATCAGAGACATTAGCGCCGGTAGGAATCTCAGAGTGCTGGTACACCCACGGACTACCCTTCTGCATGTTCTGAGTAATATCAGCCACGCGGTAGGCAAGACCGCCGTTGAGCCAGGTGAAGTAACCGGCGACGTAAACGTGAGAGTTATCAGCGGAGGCGCTAATACCGTTGACAGTACCGTTGAACACCTGGCGCCAGTTACGGTCTATACTCACAATACCGGGCACGCCGTTAGAAGGTTCGCCCAACTTAAAACGGGCAATATTGCGTGAATACGCAGCACCCGCCTTTTCACTTTCATAAACGTGGGTAAAGGTGCCACCAATGTATACGTAGTCACCCTGACGATGGATGGTCTTCACCATCATGGGCTCGGTGAGAATACGATCTTCGACTCTAACCTGGGCCCATTCAGGGGCAATTTCACCGGTCGTGGCATCAACAACGACGAAGCTCTCATGCTTCTTACCGTTAACCAGGGTAAAGGCGCCACCAACCGCTAGACGGTTATTCGGCAGAGCCTCAACAGCCTTCACCTGACCATTAACAGTCAGCTTGAAGTCGCGGCGCAACTCGCCGGTTTCCGGGTCAAAAGCAGCAATATTAGATTGCGCAACATGCTCACCGGTAGAGGACTCAAGGTACTCGAAGTCGCCGCCAATAAACACGCTGGAGGTGCCGTTGCCGTGATTGACCTCGGTGATGGCCTCAACATAGGTGTTCATCTCGGTGGTTTTACGGGAGGCGGTCTTAGCACTGGTGCGCCAGCGCCAATCCGCCGAACGGCTACTGGGCAGGGCACGACGAGCGCTCGCCTGAGTACCGGAATCCGGGATAGCGCCCAGATGCAAATCGTTCTGGGTCAGCTTCGGGCGCAGGAACATCTGGGTATAACCGAATGAGGTTTCACCCTTACCGTCCTTACCGTAAATGTAAGAGTTCTGCGCGTCGGTCATCTCCGGCTCAGAACCGCCATGTGAAATGGGGGCGTTCGCACCGTAACGGAAACCCATACGGTAATCCTGGGAAGCCATCTCATCAAACTTCAACGTCTTGAAGCCGTTATTCTGACCGCCCAGAATGTGGTCCTGCCACGTGCCGTTAGGCCAGTCCCTGCGGCCATTTTCATTGTAAGAAGAGAACTCCTCAGGGTTGGTGACTGTCGCGTTCGACCATACAGCGCTCGAACGCAGAGCCCAAGTCCACTCGGAGGTCTGGCGGCGATCAACCGTCGCCTCCTGCCACTTGGTGCCCGAAGTGTTCAGGGCACGGCGGAAACGGTAACCATCGGGCAGCTGATCGGGACGAACACCATTAAGTAGCTGAGAAATAGTGGTACCCGAAAGCTGAATCGGGGTCTTCGCTGCGGGCAGGGAGCTCAGAGCCTTACCCTGCTCAAGCGTCAAACCGGACGATGCGGGTGCCGCATCGCTGTAGAGCTGAGACGTATCGCCCTGACCCTCGTAGTTTTCGGTCCAGCCATCGCGACCCTCACCAATCTTGAGCCAGCCGCCGCCATCAGTTTCCTGATCGCAGTAGAACTGTGCCGGCTGGCTCATTGCGGGGGTGTACAGCCAGTATGCGCCGCTCTTTGCCTCGGGGTTAGCCTGCTTGGCTTCCCAACAGCTGGCGGCAGCACGCTCGGAGGTCGTGCCATTGTAGAAAGCAGAGTCCCTTTTTTCCGCAGTCTGTTCGACAGCGGTACTCGGCGTAATAGCGGGGATAGCTACGGGCAAAGCCAAAGCCGTAGCAATGCTCAAGCAAAGAGTCGAGCGGGTTATAGCAGAACGAGAAAAGCCTGAGCCCGTCATACCAAGGTGGGCTTTCATAATATCTCCAAATGAATGCCAAGAAATGTTATCGAATGTGCATCAACATTAATGCGCGATGGACGACAATGCGCGGTTTCCAGCGAATCATAGCTGGAAACCGGCATCTTAATTAAAACCCTAACAATCAGGATTGTTCGGGAAGTCGTGGGTTGCAATCTTCCACTGACCATCGACCTGAACGAGGGTGTAGATATTGAGTGAACGCTTGGGAGAATTGTCATCCTTTACAGGCTGATTATTCTCGTCATAGATCTTCACGGAGGAAGAATCCATGCATACTTCCAGCATGCGTGCGGGCTGACCCTTGTACTGAGTTTCAGCCATACGGGGGCTACCCACTACAGTGGAAGAACCTTCATAGTGCCAGCCTGCCAGTGCATATTCGGAAGCCTGCACAGCAAACTCAGCGGCAGCGGAGTCTACCGCTACGGCCTCGATGGAATGAATCGTCTCATCATCGAGAACAGCGCGGGCCTGCTCAACGTTCTGCTGCTCAGCCTCTTCGTCGCTACTTGGATCAGCGGTGCGTTCCGGGGAAGGCGCAGCAGAAGGAGCCGCCTTAATCTTGGTCAGAATGTTTTCGTAGGAATTGACCAGCTCGGTGGTTTTCTTAACTTCTTCAGTGTCCACGGGCACGGAAGAAGCCTTCTTCATTTCCTCCGAACCAGTGTAAATCTCTTCAAGCTTCTGGCCATCAGAAGAAGTAGCCTCAGCATCCGCCTTGGGGGATGCGTCGCCCGAAGCTTCAGAGGAGGCTTCAGCGGTGCCATGCTCGGAAACCTGGGGAGAGGTACTCGAGGACTGAGCGGAAGAAGCGTGCGCAGAAGCGGAAACGCTGGCGGATGCAGAAGCCGAAGAAGAGCTGTCGGAGCTCGGGTTTTCAGTAGCGCAAGCGCTCAGAACCAGAGCAGATACTGCAAGGGTGCCCAGGGTTCCCAGAAGGCGAGACCGGGAGGGCTGCTTGAAGAATGCTGACATAGGAAGCCTCTTTAGTGGTTGGAGTGAGATTGACTATTTCCGGAAGATAATACCTTGCACGATGACAAAGCACCTAAAGGCTAACACGCAAAGCTGGGAGAATACTTGGATTCGCAAAAATAACGTTTTTATAAATGATGAGAATAAGCCCTAAATAATGCTCTATTTCGGGTCGAATAGAAGGTAAATATGTATCTCTGAATGAAAAAACCTTCATGTAAATGAATGAAATAGATTCACAATGTGCAAAAAAGTCCCGGGCTGGTTATGAACCAGCCCGGGATAATAGGGCGAACATCACTAAAATTCTTTGTCACAAAAGTGCATATCGCCCTGATGAGGTGTTATGCTGCCTGGACAGCCTCGGTGCTTGCCGAATAGTTATCCGCAGTATCTACCGCGCGCACATAATAGCGGGCGCCATCGCGGTGATCCACCGAATAGCTCGTACCCGTTACCGTTGCAATAGGACGATCATCGCGCAGAACCTGGTACTTCACATTACGTTCGGAAATACCCGACCAAGTCAGCTGATCCTTCGAACCGTTCTTCGTGACCTTCAGATTGCTCGGGGTAGCCGGAGGCGCCACATCGCGAGGTGCATAACGCGCGAAGCCAATGGTCGGCTGGACACCGTTAGCACCCAGCGACTTACGGATATCGCCACCAACCCACAGCGTGCCGGTCGAATCCACGAAGGACTCCCACACACCATAGCCGTAGGCGCCGTTCATAATCGGAGCCCACTCCGGTAGCACCTGGCCGGTATCCTTATCGAACGCTGCGACCAAACGAATCGTCTGGGCGTCCGTAGCGTTCACCCACTCCGAATCAACCTTGGTTGCACCCTGGTAGATGAAGTCACCGCAGTGGCACGCGCCGTAAATGGTATTGCCATTCAGGTGCAGATCCTGGAAATCGCCACCCTCGCGAGTAATCGCGCTGTAGGTGCGGCGCATGCTCGACTTTTCGTAACGGCTAATCATATGTTCGGTGCCACCCAGCCAGACGGAGGAACCAGCGTCCTGAACATCGAACTGGAAACCCCACATCTTACGCTCGTTCTTCAAATCCCAGGTCTGGGCACTAGAAGGAACGTACGAGGGCTCATGAGTCCAGTCGCCGCCGCTCTGGCGGGGATTGGTAATGTTGGCGATACGGAATGCCTCACCACCGTTAAGCTGCGTGAAGTAGCCGGCCACGTACACGTGGCTGTTACCCTCGGAAGCGCTCACACCGTTAACAGTGCCGTTAAAGACCGGACGCCAGTTCCAATCCACCTCACCATTGCTCAACTTAATGCGAGCCAGGTTCCTCGAGTACGCGTAGGTCGGGGAGGTCTGGCCCTTCAAATGAGTGAATGAACCACCAATGTACAGGTAGCCGTCACGCACGTGCAGGGTCTTAATCTGAACCGGAACAGAAGCAATACGGCTGACCACACGGATATCCCAGTCCTTAGCCACCTGACCGGTCTTCGGATCCAGAAGCACGAAACCGTTATAGTACTCGCCGTTCACCTGGTCGAAAGAACCACCCACGGCAAGCAGGCCATTCGGTAGAGCCTCAACCGACTTCACCTGACCGTTAATCTTCGGGCGGAAAGACCGGCGTAGCTCGCCGGTACCTACCTCGTAACCCGCGAGGAAGGCCTGCTCGACCTTCTCGCCGCTTGCGGACTCAACGTACGCGAAATCGCCACCGGTAAAGACAGCGCCACCAACCTCGGTAATCGCCTCAACCTGGGTGTTCATTT
This sequence comes from Rothia sp. HMSC072B04, assembly GCF_001813725.1. Taxonomy (NCBI): domain Bacteria; kingdom Bacillati; phylum Actinomycetota; class Actinomycetes; order Micrococcales; family Micrococcaceae; genus Rothia; species Rothia sp. HMSC072B04. The sequence goes on from NZ_KV813802.1 coordinate 183,105, forward strand.
CACCCTTCTTGCCGGTACCGGTGTCAGTACTCGTACGCCACTTCCACTTCTCAGAGTAGCTATTGGGCAGTGCACGGCGGCTACTTGCCGGAGCACCCTGCTGGCCGTAAGCGTGCAGACCCTTAGCCGCCAAATCGTTCTGAGTCACCTTCGGGCGCAAGAACATCTGAGTGAACACCAGGGGGGTGGTCGAATCATTTGCCGGGCGGTAGATATAGGAAGAAGTCCTATTCAACAGGTAATCCTGGAACCAACCCGTAATCTTAGCGCGCGAGCCATAGGTAAAGCCCAGCTTATAACCCTGCGAAGGCTTCTCCACGAAGTGCAGGGAACGGAAATCGTCCGAATAGTCGTAACGGAAGATATTGCCCGCCGTCTTCTCCTGACGGTAGTAGTTGTAACCACGGTACTGTCGCGGATGAGTAATCGAAATGTTCGACCAGTACATCGTTGAGCGAAGGGTCCAAGACCACTCGGTGCTCGCGGCACGCGTAGCCTTAAAATCCTGCCATGCGGTACCATTCACGTTCATGGCGCGATGGAAACGCACGCCGTCAGGCAAATCCTGCGGATGGGTGCCGTTCAGCAGCGCGTTCACCGTCTGGCCCGGCAACTGCACCGCATCAAAACCAGTGGGATTCTGGTGAAGCTGCTTAGCATCGCCACGACCGTTGTAGTTCTCGGTCCAGCTCTCACGACCGCGGCCAATCATGACCCAGCCGCCGCCGTCAGTTTCCTGATCACAATAGAACTGCTCAGGAGTGCTCATCTGCGGGGTGTACAGCCAGTACGCGCCGCTCTTACCCCGCGGATTATTCTGCTTAACTTCCCAACAGCTTGCTGCTGCGCGCTCACTCGACGAACCGTCATAGTAGCGAGCATCAGCAGCCTGAGCCCCCGAAGCAATCGGGCCCAAAGAAGCCGCAACCATCGCAAAAGAAGCAGCCGCAGCACCCAAAGCGCGGGAACCAGCACGAGAAGCTACTCGAGAGCCCTCAGAAGCGGACGAAGCAGCGCCCTGCGAACGCCCTCCACGCGCGAACGGAAGAAAATTCATTATGTCTCTCCTAGAGACCTCAACCGGTACACAACAGAAAAATGCAATTCACACAGCAACACCCACCCAACACAGGGCACAGCATAGTAACCATGCATCGGGGAGGGAAGAAGCGTTATGAACTGCACTAACAGAGAGTCTGCTGCCGGAATCAGTGAGTGTAGTTATCGGAAATTGAATGAATACGCCCCGCCCCTCACGCACGAAGCCAACAACGGCAACGCACCCGTAAGAAACAGAACGCTAAAAAATCTGTGAAGCTTCCCCTGTCGTACCAACAGTGAAAAAACACCACAGACCAAGATTCAGCCCATCATCGGAAGGATGGAAGCAACCCATCCGACGCAATGAATCCCAACCCATCATAGCCGCCGCAGAGGCGAAGCGATAGCAAACTGGGCAACTTGGGCTAAACCAAAACTATAGGGGGTATACACCCCGGGTGCGCCACCGCCTGATTCGAACCCCGCAAACCCAGCAGAGCCCAAATCAGGCGGCGGCTCAAAGAAACTAGATCAACAACCTGACCTAAGCCTGAGCAGCTCCTGTAGAAGCTGAGAAATTCTCAGATGCATCGATGGAACGCACGTAGTAGCGAGCGCCATCGGTGTGCTCAACTTCGTAGCTGGTACCCGAGACCGTAGCAATCACACGGTCATCACGTAGCACCTGGTAGCGAGTACCGCTCTCACGAACGCCAGACCAGGACAGCTTATCGGTCGAACCATCACGCTGAACCGACAGGTTCGACGGAGTCGAGGGGGCGGTCACATCGCGAGAAGCAAAGCGAGCGAAACCGACAGTGCGCTGCTCACCATTAGCACCCAGCGAACGGTTAATGTCGCCACCAACCCACAGATTGCCGCGAGAATCCACGAAGGACTCCCAGACACCGTAGCCGCTAGCGCCCTTCAGAACCGGGCTGAACTCACCGATAACCTCGCCGCTGTCCTTATCGAACGCTGCGACCAGGCGCATACGGTGAACTGCCTTCGACTCCTTCCAGTAGGTGTGGTAACCGGTAGAGCCCTCAAAGAGTACGTCACCGCAGTGGCACGCACCGTAAATGGTATTACCGCTCAGATGCAGATCCTGCCAGTCACCACCGTACTTAGAGATAGACGAAGAAATACGGCCGTAACCGTTCTTCGAGTAGTTAGCAATCAGGTGGTCAGCGCCGCCAGTCCACACGGTCGAGCCAGCATCCTGAACATCGAACTGGAACGCGTACACAATGCGGTCAGTAATGTTCAGCTTCAGCGACGGCTCCCACTCCCACTTAATGTTCGAAGCATCCGAGCCATTCAGAGCAGCCAGGCGGAACGCACGCTGGTTATTCAGCTCAGTGAAGTAACCCGCAGCGTGAACAGTCGAGTTATCGGACGCAGCGGTAATACCGTTGACCGTACCGTTAAAGTTCGGGCGCCAGTTCCAATCCACCGCACCGTTCGAGAGCTTAATACGAGCGGCACCACGCGAGTAAGCGTACGCCTTAGAAGTATTGCCCTTCACGTGGGTGAAGTTACCGCCAATATACAGGTAACCGTCCTGAACCAGCAGAGTCTTCACCTGTGCGGCATCGCCATTGCGACGCTGAATCTGAAGGTCCCAGGTGCGGTCAATCTGACCGGTGGTCGCGTCCAGAATGACGAAGTGGTTAACCTTCTCGCCATTCACCTCGGTAAATTCGCCGCCAACTGCCAGGCGGTTATTCGGCAGAGCCTCAAGAGCCTTAATCTGGCCGTTGAAAGTCGGGCGGAAGGAACGAACCAGCTCACCCGAATCCACGTTGTAACCAGCCAGGTACGACTGATCAACGCGCTCGCCGCCAGCCGACTCCACATACTTGAAGTCGCCACCGGTGAAGACGGTGTCGCCCACCTGAGTAATAGCCTGAACGTAGGTGTTCATCTCGTTCTTCTTGCCGGTGCCAGTCTGCTCACTGGTGCGCCAACGAACGGGCATCGTGTAGCTATTCGGCAGAGCACGACGGTTGCTAGCGGCAGAGCCAGAACCAATTTGCGAGAAGTTCAAGTCACGCTGAGTCAGCTTCGGGCGCAGGAACACCTGAGTGAAGGGGATAGAGTAACCGAAGGAACCGCGCTTGTGGTAAATATACGAATCAGAATTCTCATTACCGAAGTTCACCAGTGCACCGTACGCAAAACCAATCTGGTAGCCCTGGTTCGGGTTCGCGAAGAAACGAACAGAGCTGGTGGTAATGCCCGGAGCCATCTCCGAAGCGGAACCGCCCATATGAGCGGTGCGGTTAATGCCGGCGCCGGTGAACTTCACGGTGCCCCAACGCTGACCGTAGCTCATCGCCCAGGTCCACTGCTCAGTCTGAGGACGCTGAACATAAACGTTCTGCCACTGGGTTCCCCTCGCATTGTGAGCACGGCGCAGGCGCATGCCGTCGGGAAGGTCCTGAGGCTTAACGCCGTTCAGCAGCGCATCGACAGTGTTTGCGGGAAGCTGGACCGGAGTAAAAGCGGCAGGACCGGTGGGGTTCTGGTGCAGTTGATTCGGGTCGCCGGTGCCGTTGTAAGACTCGGTCCAACCCTCACGACCGCGACCAATCATGACCCAGCCGCCGCCATCAGTTTCCTGATCGCAGTAGAACTGCGCCGGGCCGCTCATCTGCGGGGTGTACAGCCAGTAAGTGCCAGAGGAGGCAGAAGGATTAACCTGCTTGACCTCGTAACAGGAAGCAGCTGCTTTATCGCTGCTGGAACCGTCATGGGTTCCGGTCGCAGCCGAGGCGGGAGTAGTAGGAGTAAGAGGTGCCGCAGTGAAAGCGGTACCAAAAGCGAGTGCGAAAGCGGCCCACTTTTTAGCAGACCATGAACGGGCATGGCGCTTTTCAGCGGGTTTGTTCGTGTATGTGGTTGTCATATGCGTCTTTCTGATGCGACGTTCCGGAAGAAACATCGAAAGATACGGTGAATTTAGCGCACTAGAAAAACCGCAGTAAATACTGAAAACCTGAGGTTGGTTGGAAGAGGTAAACAGAATCCGGAAGGGGATATACTGTCTGGTTTTTCTGTAAGCGTTAATGATTAGGGTACAGGATGAAGCTGTGAAAATAATGGTGCACAAAGTGCAAAGATGCCCGTGAGTGTGTGATTTACGCCCCATGCGATGAACGTTGTGGCACAGGAACAGACACGGAAGAAAACCATACTCAAGTATCACCCACGAAAGCGACAATCAAGTGCAAAAAGGAATATATTCCATCGCAGAAGAACACCAGAGAAAAATGCCAGAAAAAGCAGACTAGCCCTACAATGGAAAAGCTGCATAAAACACACCCAAAACACATATAAAGCACCGTGAAATAAAGGCAAATTCACTCGGACACCCCCAACCGGCACCGCCCAATACCGACCATCCATAGCAGCCCTCCACCAGCTCAACCGCTGCAGGCGAAGACCCCAGATTCAGGAGAACCCGTGAGCACCACCCGAAAAGCTACCGCACAGCCCCTCGAGGCACCCCTGCACCCCCTCCTGAACACCCTCAACCAACTCAGCAGCTGGGCCGCGATCCGTACCGCCGCCTCCGCGAAGCCCACTGAACGCAGCGCACGCTCCCTCATCGGCGCCGTCGCCGGAACCCACGCTGCGCTCATTGCAGACATCTCCACCGCAGTACGCGATACCACCGCTGAAGCGCTCAGCCTCATTATCGCCCCCACCGACCGCCAAGCAGAAGACCTCGCCGCAGCCCTGCGCTCCTACCTGCCCGCCGCAGACATCGCGCTCTTCCCCGCCTGGGAAACCCTGCCCCACGAACGCCTCTCACCGCGCTCCGACACCGTAGGCCGCCGCCTGCAGGTACTGCGCGCCATGACCGGGGACGCAGATAAACGCCCCCAGGTCGTTATCGCACCCGTACGCGCCGTCATCCAGCCCATCGTCACCGGCATCGAAAAGCTCGAACCCGTGCACCTGGTCCGCGGCAAAGAATACCCCTTCAAAGATGTGGTGCGCGGCCTCAACGACGCCGCATACTCCCGCGTAGACCTGGTCGCCAAGCGCGGCGAATACGCCGTACGAGGCGGCATTATCGACGTCTTCCCGCCCACCGCAACTACCCCCGTGCGCCTCGAATTCTTTGGTGACGAACTCGACGAAATGCGCCACTTCTCTGTCGCTGACCAGCGCACCCTCAGCGGGGGAGAGGAGCTCACCGAACTCACCCTGCTGCCCTGCCGCGAACTGCTCATTACCCCCGAGGTCATGAGCCGCGCCGCACGCCTGAAAGCCGACTACCCGGCAGCCGCAACCATGCTTGAGAAGATTGCCGGCGGAATCTACGTCGAAGGCATGGAATCACTCACCCCGCTACTCATCGAATCCATGAACACCCTCACCGAGCTACTGCCGGCTGGGTCCATGATTATCAACGTCGAACCCGAACGCGTGCGTGCCCGCGCCGAAGACCTCGTCGCCACCAACGAAGAATTCCTCGCCGCCGCCTGGGACACTGCCGCGGAAGCAGACGCCGTCTCGCCCATCGACCTGGGCCAGTTGCGTATGAGCGACAGCGGATTCCGCACCATCGACCAAACCACCACACAGGCACTCGAAGCCAAACTCAGCTGGTGGGAAATCACCGAACTCGTCACCGACGCAGACCTGCTCGAAGACGCCGCCGCAGGCGCACTCGAAAACCAGAACATCGCTGACGCCATCGAAGATGGCATCGACACCTACACTGTCAACGCCACCCCCGCAACCGCATTCAACGGATCCGTCGAACGCATGCTCAGCCAGGTCGGCGACCTCATCCAGCAACAGTGGACTGTCCTCGCCCTCACCAACGGCCGCGGCTCCACCGACCGCCTCATCGACCTCTTCCACTCCGGCGAAGGGGCACCCGCCGTACCCGCAGCCCGCCGAACCAGCCTCGAAGCCGACCCCGCCGGGGACCTCGAACACGGCATCGTTGAGGTCTGCGAGGCGCCCGCCTCCGCAGGCTTCCTCATCGAGGAGGCGAAGCTCGCCGTCTTCACCGAAGCCGAACTGCTCGGACGCCGCGGCACCTACGCACCCCGAGGCGCCGCCGGACAGAAATTCAAGACGCGCCGCCGCCGCAACGCGGTTGATCCTCTCGCGCTGAACCCCGGCGACTACGTGGTACACGAACGCCACGGCATCGGTCGCTTCGTCGAGATGACTTCTCGCCCGGTGGCGGGCGCCTCCCCGGTCAACGGCGTGCAGCCCATGAAGGAATACCTGGTCATCGAGTACGCCCCCGCCAAGCGCGGTGGCGCTCCCGACCGTCTCTTTGTGCCCTCGGATCAGCTGGACCTGATCTCCAACTACGTGGGTGGCGAGAACCCGAGCCTGTCCAAGATGGGCGGCAGCGACTGGGCGAAGACCAAGTCCCGCGCCCGCAAGGCAGTCAAGGAAATCGCCGCCGACCTGGTGAAACTCTACTCGGCACGCCAGGCCTCGCGCGGTCACGCCTTCGCCGCAGACACCCCCTGGCAGCGAGAGCTGGAGGAGTCCTTCCCCTACAACGAGACTCCCGACCAGCTCACCGCCATCCACGAGGTAAAGGAGGACATGGAGAAAGAAATCCCCATGGACCGCCTCATTTCCGGCGATGTGGGCTTCGGCAAAACCGAGGTCGCCGTACGTGCCGCATTCAAGGCGGTGCAGGACGGCAAACAGGTTGCCGTGCTCGTACCCACGACCCTGCTCGCGCAGCAGCACTACGAGACGTTCAGCGAGCGCTTCTCGGGATTCCCCGTGAAGATTCGTGTGCTATCCCGCTTCCAGAAGGCGAAGGAAACCCGCCAGATTACCGAAGAAATCGCATCCGGCGCGGTGGACGTGGTGATCGGTACCCACCGCATCCTCTCGGATAGCGTGGTATTCAAGGACCTGGGCCTGGTCATCATTGACGAGGAACAGCGCTTTGGCGTGGAGCACAAGGAAAAGCTCAAGCAGATGCGCACCAACGTGGACGTGCTCGCCATGAGTGCAACCCCGATTCCGCGCACCTTGGAAATGTCGCTAACCGGTATTCGCGAGACCTCCACCCTTGCCACCGCGCCGGAGGAACGCCACCCCGTGCTGACCTTCGTTGGTCCGCGCACCGACAGCCAGATTACCGCCGCAATCCGTCGCGAGCTCATGCGTGAAGGACAGGTGTTTTTCGTGCACAACCGCGTGGCTGACATCGACGATGTTGCCGCCGAAATCGGCAAGCTTGTGCCGGAGGCGCGCATCGCCACCGCCCACGGCCGCATGAGTGAATCGCGCCTGGAACAGATTATTGTGGACTTCTGGGAGCGCCGCTTTGACGTGCTGGTGTGCACCACCATCGTGGAGACCGGCCTGGATATTTCGAACGCGAACACCCTCATTGTCGACCACGCCCAGAACTACGGTCTGAGCCAGCTACACCAGCTGCGTGGCCGTGTGGGTCGTGGCCGCGAGCGCGCCTACGCCTACTTCCTGTACCCGGTGGATAAGACCCTCGGTGAGATTGCGCACGAGCGTCTGAAGGCTGTGGCGACCCATAATGAGCTGGGCGCTGGCCTGCAGCTTGCGATGAAGGACCTGGAGATTCGCGGTGCCGGCAACCTGCTCGGCGGCGAACAGTCCGGTCATATTGCCGGGGTCGGTTTTGACCTGTACCTGCGCCTGGTCGGCGAGGCGGTCGCAAACTACCGCGGCGAGAAGGAAGAGCGCGAGGTCGAGACGAAGATTGACCTGCCCGTCAACGCGCATATTCCGCACACCTACATTGATTCTGAGCGTCTGCGCTTGCAGGCATACCGTCAGATTGCTGCCGCCGATACCGAAGAGAAGATTGCGGAGGCTCGCGAGGAGCTTGTCGACCGTTACGGCGAGCTGCCGGAGGCGGTAGAGAACCTGCTTGCCGTGGCGACGGTGCGCATGCACGCCCGTGCCGCCGGTATTCACGAGCTGGTGGTGTTGGGGCCGAAGGTTCGCGTGGTGACCGCTACGCCGCTGCCGGAGTCCCGCCAGATGCGTCTGAAGCGCGTGTACCCTGGCTCCACGCACGCCCAGCCGAAGGGTATGGACACCTGGCTGACGCTGGTTCCGCGCCCGAAGACCATGCCGGTGGGCGGTAAGGACCTGGTGGACGGCGCGATGCTGCAGTGGGCTGAGAAGTTCATCAACTCGATTTATGCCGAGAAGCCGCAGGCTCTCGAGGAGTAGAGACCTACAGGGGTAGGCGCCGCCCAGTCATATCGGGCTGCCGAACCATGAAGATGCTCGCCGTGCAGATTGCCACAATATGGCACATCTGCACGGCGAGTGCGTTTGCCCCGTAGGGGCGGCATAGCTCACAATTAAGGCATGACTTCAACGGTGAACTATGCATCTCAGCGAATTGTAATTATTGGTGGCGGCCCCGGCGGCTATGAGGCAGCGATGGTGGCTGCCGCATCCAACGCGGACGTGACCCTGATCGAACGCAACGCCATTGGTGGCTCCGCCGTTCTGACCGACGTTGTGCCCTCTAAAACCCTGATCGCTACGGCGGATATGATGACCCGCTTCTCCGAGGCGGGTAGCCTGGGCATTGAAAACACGAAGGGTAAGGCGCCGCAGCTTCGTGTTGATATGGACCGCGTGAACCGCCGAGTCCGCGACCTGGCCCAGCAGCAGTCTGCCGACATTAAGCGTGCCCTGGCCTCTGCAGGAGTGAAGATTATTCACGGTACCGGTAAGCTCCTTGACCGCCACACCGTGCAGGTGACTGATGAGGCGGGTCTGGTCTACCCCCTGCACGCGGACTTTGTGCTGTTGTCGGTGGGTACGCATCCGCGTGAAATGGCGACCGGTATGCCTGACGGCGAACGCATCCTGACCTGGACTCAGCTGTACAACCTCTCCGAGGTTCCCGAGGAGCTGATTGTGATTGGTTCGGGTGTGACCGGTGCGGAGTTCGCTTCGGCGTATAACGGTCTGGGTTCTAAGGTGACCCTGGTGTCTTCGCGTGACCGTGTGCTTCCGGGTGAGGACGAGGATGCAGCCCGCGTGCTGGAGGACGTCTTTGAACGTCGCGGCGTGCGAGTGATGCCGCGTTCCCGTGCGGCTGCTGTTGAGCGTACTGAGGACGGCTCCGGCGTTATTGTGACTCTGTCGGATGGTCGTAAGGTTTCTGGCACTCACTGCCTGGTCGCTATTGGTTCGATTCCGAACACTGAAGATTTGGGCCTGGAAGACGTCGGTGTTGAGCAGACCCCGAGCGGCCATATTAAGGTGGATGGTGTGTCCCGTACGAGCGTGAACAGCATTTACGCTGCCGGCGACTGCACGGGCGTGTACCCGCTGGCTTCCGTGGCTGCGATGCAGGGCCGTATCGCTATGGCACATATCCTCGGTGATGCGGTGCGCCCGTTGCGTACCGATAAGGTTGCCGCGAACATCTTCACCTCCCCGGAGATTGCGACTGTAGGCGTGAGTGAGAAGGACCTTGCCGAAGGCGCCTACCGCGGTGACGCGGTGACCCTGCAGCTGGGCACGAACCCGCGCGCGAAGATGATGGCGATGCGCGATGGCTTCGTGAAGATTTTTGCTCGCCGCCACTCCGGCACCGTCATTGGTGGCGTGGTGGTTGGTCAGCGTGCTTCTGAGCTGATTTACCCCATTGCCCTGGCGGTGGAGAAGAAGCTTGCGGTGGATGATCTGGCGGATACTTTCACGGTCTACCCCTCGCTCTCTGGCTCTATTGCTGAGGCGGCACGTAAGCTGCACACTCGCGGCCTGTAGCCCGCACATAGATACCCTGGGCTTGTAGAGAGCCGGTATCTCTGAAGCGCACAAAAGCGGTGGGGGTCGCCTCCTGAATCTAAGGAATTCAGGAGGCGACCCCCACCGCTTTGCTGTAGAGACGCTTTAGCCCCTGCGAAGTTTTACTTCGTGGTGCTGACGGCGTTCATGTCCACGTCACGGGTTTCGTGAGTGAGCAGGATGAAGACAACACTCAGGATCGAGGCGAATGCCAGGTAGCCGCCCACTGCAGCCACACCGTAGGAAGTGTTCAGCCAAACAGCCACGAACGGGGTCAGTGCCGCACCGAGGATGGACGCCACGTTGTAGGCGATACCGCTGGCGGTGTAACGCACGTTAGTGGGGTACAGCTCCGGCAGGTATGCGGACATGGAACCGAAGGACAGACCCATCAGGCACATACCGATAAAGATGAAGAGGGTAACCACAGCGGCGTTTGCGTTCGCGCCGGTACCAACAACGGAGGGAGAGATGAACAGACCGAAGGACAGACCGAAGACCGCCATCGCGATGGTGGTCCACAGCTGCTGGGTGCGGCGGCCGTACTTGTCAGCCAGCCAACCCGAGATCGGGATGAAGATTGCGAAGCCGATGATGGAGATCAGCTGAATGATCAGGAACTCGCGGTAGGGGATAGCCAGGCCGCCCTTATCCGCCTTGCCGATACCGTAGGAGAGGACCCAAGCGGTCATCAGGTAGAACAGCACATAGCATGCCACCATGATGAAGGTGCCCTGAATCATGGGCCACCAAGCGACCTTGAACGCCTCAACGAGCGGGGTCTTCACCTTCTCGTTGTTAGCGGCAGCCTTGGCGAAGACGGGGGTCTCCTCCAGCTTGAAACGCACGTACAGACCAACGGCGACCATCACGATGGACAGCAGGAACGGAATACGCCAACCCCAAATGAGGAAGGGGTGCTCGAGGTTCTTCGCGTCGGTTGCGGAGTTGAAGGTAATCCAGCTGGTCAGCAACAGCATGAAGCCGTTCGCAAGCACGAAGCCGATGGGTGCACCCAGCTGAGGCCACATCGCGGCGCGGGCGCGCTTGCCATCCTCAGCGTATTCGCTCGCGAGCAGCGCCGCACCGGACCATTCGCCGCCCAGGCCCAAGCCCTGGCAGAAACGCATAATGGTCAGCATGGTCGGTGCCCACAGACCAATCTGGTGATAGGTGGGCAGCAGACCGATGATGAAGGTTGCCAGACCCATGGTGAGCAGTGCACCGACGAGGGTAGCCTTACGACCGATCTTGTCGCCGAAGTGGCCGAAGATCACGGAACCGAGGGGGCGCGCGATGAATGCGACGCCGAAGGTAGCGAAGGAAGCCAGAAGCTCGGTGGTTGCGTCCTTCGAGGGGAAGAACAGTACGGGGAACACAGCCACTGCTGCAGTGGCGTAAATGTAGAAATCGTAGAACTCGATGGTGGTACCAACGAGCGAGGCGAGAATAACTCGACTGCGAGGAGTCGTATTCTTCACCGGTGCAGCAGACGCTTTCGTGTCGGATGCAGAAGCGCTCATGAGGAAAACTCCCGAGATGGTGAATTTGTGTGTACGCAAGGAGCCTGAGGTAGGTGTTCCGTTGCCGGTCAGCGCGGGAGGCGGGTATGCCGTAGGCGCGTACTGGGTGCCGTGACCGCACCGGGTGGGGTGCGGCAGGCGTCGGATTCTGAAAGACTCCTCTAAAGTGCAACATTATAACTCTGTTCAGAAAAACCCAAACAAATACAGCCACTATCTGGACGCGAACACAGGGGTTAGCGGCGTAAATCCCACCTAAACAGGCAAGAGCGGACATAGAAAATCCCCCGGAAAGATACGAGGTATTACCTCATACCCTTCCGGGGGATTCGTATAGCCTATGGCGCTCGCAGTCGCGAGACCTCAGTACCGAGCGAAGCGTTACTTGATGGTCGCCAGCACCGCACCGGAGGTGACGGTATCTCCGGCCTTGGCCGACAGACCCGAAACCTTACCCGCCTTGTGCGCGGTAATGGGCTGCTCCATCTTCATCGCCTCCAGCACCAGAATCAGGTCGCCCTCAGCGACGGTGTCGCCGTCGGATGCGGCAACCTTCACGATGGTGCCCTGCATGGGGCTGGTCAGCTCATCGCCGCCACCCTTTGCCGCGCCGCGTGCCGAACGGGACTTACGGGTCTTGGACGCTGCAGGCTTTGCGGTGTGCTTGGCGCCACCGCTCAAATCGGGCAGGGACACCTCCAAACGCTTACCGTTGACCTCGACCACCATGGTGGTGCGCTCGTCCTCGTCAGAGTTCACGTTACCGGGTGCACCGGAGTACATGGGGATGGTGTTATTGAATTCGGTCTCAATCCAACGGGTGTGCACCTTGAACTCGCCGCCCTCAGCCGGCGCGAAGGCGGGATCATCCAGCACGACGCGGTGGAACGGAATGACGGTGGGCATACCCTCAATGGTCAGCTCAGCCAGGGCGCGGCGAGCACGCTGCAGAGCCTGCTCACGGTCCGCGCCGGTGACAATGAGCTTAGCCAGCATAGAGTCGAAGTTACCGCCGATAACGTCGCCAGCCACGAAGCCAGAATCCCAGCGAACACCGGGGCCGGTGGGCACGGTCATCTTCTCGATCGTACCGGGGGCGGGCATAAAGGAACGGCCCGCATCCTCACCGTTAATACGGAACTCGAAGGAGTGACCGCGCAGAACCGGGTCCTTCTCCTCAATCTTCTCGCCGCGGGCAATACGGAACTGCTCACGAACCAGATCCAGACCGGAAATCTCCTCGGAGACAGGGTGCTCCACCTGCAGACGGGTGTTCACCTCAAGGAAGGAGATGGTGCCGTCGGTGCCGACCAGGAACTCACAGGTGCCGGCACCCTGGTAGCCAGCCTCACGCAGAATCGCGCGGGACGCCTCATACAGGCGCTCGTTCTGCTCATCGCTCAGGTAGGGTGCGGGCGCCTCCTCAACGAGCTTCTGGTTACGACGCTGCAGGGAGCAGTCACGGGTGGAAACCACCACAACGTTGCCGTGTGCATCCGCCAGGCACTGGGTCTCAACGTGGCGGGGCGAATCCAGGAAACGCTCGATGAAGCACTCACCGCGACCGAACGCCGCGGTTGCCTCGCGCACGGCGGACTCGTACATCTCAACAATGCTCTCGCGGTCGCGCGCCACCTTAATGCCGCGGCCACCGCCACCAAATGCGGCCTTCACCGCAATGGGCAGACCGTGCTCATCAGCGAAAGCAATAACCTCATCGGCGGACTTGACCGGGTCCTTGGTGCCGGGCACCAGGGGAGCGCCCACCTTCTGTGCGATGTGGCGTGCCGCCACCTTATCGCCCAGCTGGGTAATGGACTCGGGGGAGGGGCCAATCCAGGTCAGGCCAGCGTCAATGCACTTCTGCGCGAACTGCGCGTTCTCAGACAGGAAACCGTAGCCGGGGTGCACGGCGTCAGCACCGGAGCGGATGGCAATCTCAATGAGCTTGTCCATCACCAGGTAGGACTGTGCCGCGGTGGCACCGCCGAGAGCGTAGGCTTCATCGGCGAGCTTTACGTGCTGGGCGTCGCGGTCGGGGTCAGCGTAGACGGCGACGGTCTGCAGGCCCTCATCGCGGGCTGCACGAATCACGCGGACAGCAATTTCGCCGCGGTTAGCGATCAGAATCTTGCTGACCGGGCCGGTGTGACGGCCGGGGACTGCAGTAAATTTCTTGGCGGCTTCTGCCTGGTGCTGAGTCACTTAAAGCTCTCCTTTAATCTCCTGCTCCAAGGATACATCGGCAGGATTGGCGAATATAACGCGCATCATACTGTTCTATCTTATCGATTGGTGTTCAATAATGTGTATTTCAGGGCGCGCTTTGAGACAGATTTATACGATTGCGCTGGATCTAATCCTCATCCTGGGGCGCTAACCACAACTCGGTCACCGCGACCTCGCGGCGGCGCAACATATCGCGTAGCGCGTGAATGGACAGGCCCACCACCGTGTGGAACTCACCCTCAATACCGCGAATAAACGCCGAACCGTAACCGTCCAGGGTGAAGGAACCGGCTACCCAGAGCGGCTCACCGGTAGCAATGTACGCCTCAATTTCTTCGGGGCTGAGCGTATCAAAGTGGACGGTGGCGCTACGTAGTTCAGAAACGGTGGGCAACTCAGAAGTAGCGGACAGCTCGGCACCTGGCTCAAGACCGCGCAGATCCACGAGCGCGTGACCGGTGTGCAGCACACCGTAGTTGCCGCTCATTGCGCTGATGCGCTCGCGTGCCGCCTGAGCGGTGTGAGGCTTGCCGTAGGCAACACCCTCAAACTCGAAGACCGAATCGCAACCCAGAACCAGCGCATCGTGCACACCCTCGGCGGCAAGTTCCGCGGCAACCGCTTGCGCCTTCAACTGCGCCAGCAGGGAGGCGGTTTCAGCCGGGGTGAGTCCCGCACGTCCCTGCCCTCGCGCCTGCTCGTTGGCGGCGGCGAGCGCAGCGTCCTCATCGACGGAGGAGACGCGCACCGTAAAAGCAATGCGGGAATCCTCCAGGAGCTTGCGCCGCGCGGGGGACGCGGAGGCGAGAATCAGGCGAATCGGTGTGGTACTCATAGGTTCTATTTTAGTGCCTCGCGGGTGAGGTTTACCCTCGGGTGCAGATTGAAGGGCACTGAGAAGCTGGGGAAGGGGAGGTGAGGGGATATGAAAAGAGCGTGTCCCATCCCCCTCAACCACGTAGGAGATGGAACACGCCGTTCAAAATCATAACTCTTCTCAAACGTTAAAGAAAAGAAGAATCAATAGTGACACTTTTATGACGCTTGACAAATGTATTTCGCCCATGCTGAGGCACGAGATTAAGAAAGCTACACGGCGCTAGGCAGTACAGCCTAGCGCCGTGTAGCTTCAAGAGTCGCCAGGTTAGCGGCGTGCCGCGACGGTGTTGTCCTCCACCTCGTGCAGACGCTGCGCCTCACCGGCGATACGCTCATCGTAGAATTCCTGAGCCACGAAGCCGCCCTCCGAGCGGGGAGCGTTGTAGAGCTCCTCATCCAGGATGCCCTCGCGGCGAGCCACAATCGCGGGAACCAGAGCTTGACCGGCAACGTTCAGGGCGGTACGACCCATGTCAACGATCGGGTCAATCGCCAGGAGCAGACCCACGCCGTCCAGCGGCAGACCCAGAGTGGACAGGGTCAGGGTCAGCATCACGATAGCGCCGGTCGTACCGGCGGTCGCAGCCGAACCGAGCACGGACACCATCACAATCAGCAGGTACTGGGTGAAGTCCAGCTGAATACCGTAGAACTGAGCCACGAAGATTGCGGCAAGAGCCGGGTAAACCGAAGCGCAGCCGTCCATCTTGGTGGTTGCACCCAGCGGAACCGCGAAGGAGGCGTAGGCGCGGGGAACACCCAGGTTGCGTTCGGCAACAGTCTGGGTCATCGGCATCGAACCCATCGAAGAGCGGGACACGAAGCCCAGCTGGAGCGCCGGCCACACGCCAGAGAAGTACTGGCGGACCGACAGACCATTCGCGCGAACAATAATCGGGTAGACCACGAGGAAGACCAGCAGCAGGCCAATGTAGAGGGCGATGACGAACGCGACCAGCGAACCCATCGACGCCCAACCGTACGCGAACACTGCCTTAGCAATCAGACCCACGGTACCCAGCGGTGCCAGGCGAATAATCCACCACAGAATCTTCTGAATAATCGCCAGAGCGCTCTTGACCACATCAATGAACGGCTTGGCTGCCTCACCGACCTTCAGCGCGGCAATGCCGACCGCACCGGAAATAACCAGAATCTGCAGTACGTTAAAGGACGCCGACGCGGTGATGCCGGAATCACCAGACTTAGCGCTGACACCCAGACCCAGGAAGTTCACCGGAATCAGACCGGTCAGGAAAGCAGTCCACGAACCGGTCGAGCCGGTGTACGCCTTGCCCTGCACCTGTGCACCCACGCCCGGCTGAACGACCAGGCCCATCGCAATACCGATGAGCACCGCGAAGAACGCGGTAACCGCAAACCAGATGAGCGTGTTAACCGCCAGGCGTGCCGCGTTCGTCACCTGCGACAGGTTAGAGATGGAGGCGACCACGGCGGTGAAAATCAGCGGAACAACGGCCGCCTTCAGCAGGGTGACGTAGGAGGAGCCGATGGTATCTAAGGTCACCATGAGCCAGTTGGGGCTGCTCTTCGCGTCCCCACCCAGTGCGAGGGCGAGCGCGCCGAGAACAATACCCAGAATGAGTGAGGCAATGATTTGGTTGCCGAAAGAAGTAGCCCACTTGGGCAGACGTGAACGAGATGATGCATGCGGTGTAGACATGTGGCATACTCTAAAACTTTTACGCGCTCCGGCGCGAGTTTGTGTGAAGAAGTGTTTCAATCCGGTGCAGTGTGAGGGATGTGTGACGAACCGTGACCTTCCGGTGGCACCTTTCGGCTGTACATCCCGCAGTCTAACCAGCAACGCAGCCCAACCCAGCTGCCCAACCAACGCCGCCGCTGCTCCTAATAGGCGGTTAAATCGGCTGATAGTTAATTAGGAATTGCCGCAAAAGCAAACAGAAAGGAAACAACTGCGCAACATGCGGGGAAGCTTGCTGAGATTTTGCCGTCAGCTAATAATCCGAAAGCTAGGGCTTGATATGCTGGAATCACACCGATAGTCCGGCGAAAGTCGCCGGATGATGCTGTACCCACTCAGCTTCATGTACGCGTTGAGCGTTACGCCACGCACCACCTTTCAAGGAGAGATGCATGAGTTCTGCTCCCCAATACCCCGGCGGAACCACCACCCCTAACGGCCCGAAGAAGCCCCGCAATCGCATGGAAGCGGTTGCAGATTTTGCTACCCGCGCCGCACAGACCTCAGCCCAGCAGACCCTGAACCTGGGTGCGACCCGCCCCGGCATCGCCAAGATGATTGCCGTAGCGGGTGCTGGCGTGCTACTGGTTGGCGGTGGCATCTTCGCCTACAACTCCATGCACCAGGAAGAGAACGCGTTCCTGTCGCAGGGCGAAGAGTACGCCCGCGTCTGCCAGGACGCGAAGACTGGCCTGCGCGTGGAAGATAGCGAATGTGAGAAGGCAGGCGTTCAGGAGCCGACCGACTCGCCCTCGGCCTCTTCCACGGAGTCCTCAAGCTCTTCTGGTTCTTCCGGTTCCTCCAGCTCCTCGGGCTCTTCTGGGTCTTCGGGCACTTCTGGTTCGACCACCACCCACAATAATTCGAATGCGTTCCTCTGGTACTACCTGGGTCGCCAGAGCGCATCCAATTCTTCCGGATCCCACTACATTCCTCCCGTGGGCTCTAAGCTTTCCGGAGGCAGCACCACCCGCCCCAGCAACGGCACCGTCTACAGCGGCGTGTCCTCCAAGGGCGGCGGCTTCGAGGACTCCTACCGCACCGCGAAGAAGTCCTCCACCGTTTCCTCCGGCAAAGTGACCAGCACCAACAACTCCGGTAAGACCTCCTCGGTGCGTAATAAGACCACCGGCTCGGTCTCCAGCGGTAAGCAGGGCACCAGCAATAGCGGTAGCACCGGCTCCTACAGCAAGTCGAACACCTCCAAGTCCTCCTCGAAGTCCGGTTCTTCGTCCAAGTCTGGCTCTTCGTCCAAGTCTGGCTCTTCCTCGAAGTCCGGCAGCAAGGGCGGTTTCGGTGGCGGCTCCAAGTCCGGTGGCGGCCGCTCCGGCGGCTAAGCCATAAGCCATGACACTGAATGCGGGCAGGGACTGAACGGTCCCGCCCGCATTTTCCTCACCAGAACAACCACACCCGCGGTGACGTAACAACACCGCTTTCCATTCACTACTTCGAAGGAGCCTAGCCCCTCATGCGCCGCGAAGAATTTCCCGTCGGCCGACCCGACTGGGAGAACGTCATCATTGAGGAAGGCCTCACCTACAGCGTGGACGGCCCCCACGACACCGACCACTATTGGAACGAATACGCCGCCTACATTTTCAGCCCGCAAGAAATGGACTCTGTGCGCGCCCAGGCGGAAGAAATGCACCGCATGTGCTTGGAAACCGTCGAGTACATTGCCTCCGGCGCGTTCGGCACCCTCGGCCTGCCCCAGGCGGCGTTCAACCTTGCCGTAGAATCCTGGAACCGCCGCGACGCCGACTTCTACGGACGCTTCGACTTTAGCTACTCCGGTGTGCCCGGCGACCCGATGAAGCTGCTCGAATACAACGCAGACACCCCCACCGGCATCGTGGAGGCGGCAGTCAGCCAGAAAACTTGGGCGAAAGACCAGCGCCTCGACACCCGCGGCTACGCCCACTGGGGTGAAATCGGTGAAGCATTCACCAACCGTTGGCGCCACATCTTCGCCCCCGAAATCACCGCGGGCGTGCAGCCCGTACTGCACCTGGCGCACGTGTCCCCCGAGATTGACGAGACCAACGAGGACTACAACAACCTCTGGCTCATCGCCTACTCGGCACAGCAGGCGGGCATCAAAACCCACATGATTCCCATCGACGAAGTCATCTTCAACGAAGACACCAAGAGCTGGGAAGACGCACAGGGACGGCGCATCACCAACCTCTTCAAGCTCTACCCCTGGGAAGACCTCGTCACCGACAGCGAAGCAGGCTACGACAAGCTCCTCTTCGCCTACCACGGCGCCATGGACCGCTGGATCGAGCCTGCGTGGAAGATGTTCCTCTCCAATAAGCTGCTGCTCGCCGCGCTCTGGGATAAGTACCCCGGCCACCCGAACCTCGTACCCACCTACGCGGGTCACCGCGGCGGTATGCGCAACTGGGTTCGCAAGCCCCTCTTCGGACGCGAAGGCGACGGCGTAGAAATCTACGCCCCCGACTACGACGTCTTCATCAAGCCCGAAGACGACGATTTCTTCGCTAACGCCCCCGAAAGCGAATTCATCTACCAGGAGTACATCCCGGCACCGCGCTATGAGGGCATTATTAACCCGGTCAGCCACCCCATCCTTGGCGTGTGGGTGGTCGACGGACGCACCGTAGGCGTGGGCATCCGTGAATCGAACGGCGCGCTCACCGACTACTGGTGCCGCTTCGCCCCGCACCTGGTGGACCTGAACGATTCCACCGGCATGGGATTCGGCACCACCGACCCCGGCGCCGCAAACTTCGGATAGCCCCGAGAGCTAAAACTCGACAACGAAGCCCCCGCCTCAGCCAAAGCTGAAGCGGGGGCTTCGTCAATAGAGATCCTGTTCAGAGGCTCCTATCCAGAGACTCCAGTTCAGAAGACTCTAGAAAACCACTCAACGAGGCGCGAGCAGACTAGAGGCTACTCGTCGTCCTCATCGTCGTCATCCTCAGTGTCCAGAGGGAGCATCATCTCATCGGTCAGGGCGCGGCGCAGAGTATCCAGACCCACCGAACCGAGCAGAAGCGCACGCGTGTGGAACGCGCGAATGTCATCGCCGCGGCGCACAGCCTGATCGCGCAGTTCCAGCCAGAGGCGCTCGCCAATCTTGTAGCTCGGCGCCTGACCCGGCCAACCCAGGTAACGCAGGAACTCGAAGCGCAGGTGGCCCTCGGACTCGTCCAGGTTCAGCTTCAAGAACTCATAACCCAGCTCAGAGGTCCAGATGGTGCCCGGCTCAACGCCCAGCTGCTCAGCCCACTCCGCGGGAATCGGCATCTCGCAGTGAACACCAATATCGAAGACCACGCGGGCGGCGCGCATACGCTGAGCATTCAGCATGCCCATGCGGTCACCCGGATCCTTCAGGTAGCCCAGTTCCTCCATGAGGCGCTCGGCGTACAGCGCCCAGCCCACACCGTGACCGGAAACCCACAGCATGTTCGTGCGCCAGGAGTTCATGGTGCCCTTCAGGGCCGTAGCGATAGCAATCTGCAGGTGGTGGCCCGGAACGCCCTCGTGGTACACGGTGGAGGTCTCACGCCAGGTAGTGAACGTATCCTCACCCTCGGGAACCGACCACCACATGCGGCCAGGACGCGAGAAATCGGGGGAGGGACCGGTGTAGTAAATACCGCCCTCGTTCGTGGGCGCAATGCAGCACTCAATGCGGCGCATGGGGCCGCCAATTTCAAAGTGGCTACCCGCCAGGTTCTCCACCGCGGCGTCGGCGAGCTTCTGCATCCACGCCTTCAGCTCATCGGTGCCGTGCAGCTGACGTGCCGGATCTTCATCGAGCAGCTGCTTCGCACGCTCAATGCTTGCGCCCGGCTCAATCTCCTCGGCAACCTCACGCTGACGAGCGATAATGCTCTCCAGCTCCTTCACGCCCCAGGCGTAGGTTTCGTCCAGGTCAATGGTGGTACCCAGGAACGAACGGGAGTGCAGGCTGTACGCCTTACGACCCACAGCGTCGCGGGAGGGAGCGACCGGCTGCAGCTTCTCCACCAGGTAGCTGTTGAGGCGGCGGTAGCCTTCCTTTGCAGCCTCGGCACCTGCGGCAGCCTCTTCCTTCAGTGAGGGGACAGCCTCGGCGACCTCAGCGGCAAGCTCGTCAAAGAAACCACCGGGAGCGTAGTACGCGGCGGTCTGCTCAATGACAATATCCACCTGGCGGCGCGGGGCGACCTTGCCCTCTTCACGAGCCGCTTCAAGGGTCTGGATGTAGCCCTCCAGCGCCTCGGTCACGCGGTGCATACGACCGATGATGTGCTCCCAGTCCTGCTGGGTGTTGCGCTTCATCAGGTCGAAAACCGAGCGCACCTCCTGCGGGACGGAGGCAATATTATTCATCTGCCAGCCACCAAAGCCAGCCTTGTACTGCTTGCGGTACAGGCTCAGGCGCTCCTGCAGAGCATCCAGGGTGACCAGGTCAACGTCATCAATAGGCAGGACGTTATCGACCTTCTTCAAGGTCTTCTTCGCAAGGCGCGCAAAAGCCTTCTCGCCGGCGGGCGAGTAGTCGGGGTACAGGGTCTCTACGCCTTTGCGACCAAGCTCGGTTGCATGGACGGGGTTCAGGTCGAGGACCTTTTCAAAATATTCGTTAGCAATCTGATCGACGTCGGTCAGCGAGCGCTTCAATCGGTAGATGCTGGGAAGTTCCTGGTAAGTGCTCATGTTCATATCCTAACTCAGGGGTATGCCTTCAACCACGATTTTCGGTGATATGGGTCGCTTAAACCGGCAATATTACGGGCTGAGCGGTATCGAACGCGAGGAAAACAGCTCACCTGTGGACAACTCACTGGGGCGGATGCGCGAAAACGCCCCGGCTTTCCCCTTCCTGAACGTGCAGGAGAGGGAAGACCGGGGCGTGCCCAAGATGGGCTACAAGCTACTAGCGGGGTAGGCTAGCCGGCGAAGTATTCGCCGTTGAGTTCCAGCAGACCGTTCGCGCCCTCGACCACGCCGAGGCGGTGCGCAATGAGGCGGTCCTGCAGCTCATCGCCGGACACCAAATCCACCAGAATGTTCGGGTACTTGGTCGAGCAGCGGATGAACTCGTCGTACGCCTCATCGCTGAACGGTGCGTTCGTGATGAAGGTGCCGAGCTGACCGCCGCGGGCGTGAATCGCCAGGAAGAACGCGGTAATATCCTGCGGCTGAACGCTTGCGGACAGAACACCGCCAGCTACCGGGCGCAGAGTACGAACATGGAATGCTCGCTCTTTTTCGCCGGTAGCGGGGATTGCCACGCCGTCCACGCCCTGAGCTTCCAGAGCCTCTACCGTGTAGCCGCGCATCAGGAACAGATCGAAACCAATGCTACGGAAACGCTCCTCGGACACCTGAGCCAGTGCCGGAGCCAGCGCCTCGCGGCGGAAGATCTGACGGTAACGCTTCAGCGCCTCACGCACCTGAGCGGCAGCCACCTGCAGAGCGGCCGACGGCTCAGCAGTCGAAACAGCCGGAGCGGAAACAACCGGCTGGGCGGGGGCAGTAGCGATCGGTGCAGCAGCGACCGGTGCAACCGGAACCTCAACCGGCACCTGCGCGGAGGCCGCCACCGGCGAACCAGCCGGACGCGCCAGCAACGCCGGAGAAGCACCCGGCACCGGAGCCAACGGCTCACGCGAAGCACCCTCACGAGCCGCCAGGCGAGCCTGACGCTCCGCCGCACGCGCCTCCTTTGCTGCCTGAAGAGCCTCCTCACGAGCCTGCAGCTCAGCCGCAATATCCTGAGGCAGCTTGTGCTTGAGCGACTGCGGCGGCAGCGGCGCCATGCGGGCAGTCACAGCCTCCGGAGCACCCTCCGGGAAGCGCTTCAGCAGTTCCTTACCTGCCTCGCTCAGCTCATAACGCTCCGGGTTCTTACGGGAAGTACGACCGGTACCCTCACGCAGAGCGTTCAGGTAGCGCTCGCCCTTCAGCACGTGCATCGCCACCGAGTAGCGGTTGCGCAGACGCGGGGTCAGCTTGTAACGGTGCGGAGCGACCTCACCCTGCAGATAGGGGATGTCCAGGGCGAGCTTCAGCTCATCGTAAATGTCGTAGTAGGAGATGCGCGGGCTCTCCTCCACAAGCTTCAGAATCGGGTGAAGCAGCTGATGCGGGTACGGCAGAGCGTCCACAGCGGCAGGATCCAGCAGCGCCGAAGCCACCAGCTTCTGAATGCTCGGCTCAGCCATCTGCGCCAGGGCAGGCGCAAGCGCGGAACCCAACGAGTAGACGGTCTCACGCTCGGACAGGTAATGGTGGGCAATCAGCACATCGTAGATGTAATCCTGCGCGTCAATCTGCGCAAAATAGGGGTTTGAGGACGCCTGCTGAATGCGCTCGTCGCGGTCAAAGACCTGCTCCAGGCTCGGAAGGCTCAGCTCCACATCGGCGCCATGGTCGTTGAGAGTATTGAGCAGAAGAACACCCATGTGGGTCAGCAAAGCATCGGTTGCGGAAATATCCTCGGCGGTAATCGAGGTGCCCTCATCCTTCACCAACGTCAGCACGGAGCTCAGCTCGCTCGCCGGCACGCCGGTCTCCTCGTGGCGGGTCACCAGTTCCTTCGCCGAAGGCGACAGCGAGTACAGTGTCAGCGGAGAATCCGTGTGCTCGTGAATCGTCTTGGTGCGCAGGTAGCCCTCACGGGTCAGCAGGCTCAGCGCCTGAGCAATCACCGGCTCAACAATGCGCTGCTCCAGGTACGACAGGCCGTACCAGCCCTGCACAAAACCGCACTCGCGCAGCACCAGCTCACGAATCTTCACGGGAGCCGCCGCGGGATAGGCCGGGGTAACACTCAGGACGATGGGCAGAAGCTCACGCACCGTAATATGCGAGAGCAGAACCGGGTAGAACTGCTTCAGGTAGTAGAGGTACACGCCGCTGAGGAGGGGCAGGACCGGCAGAAGAGCCTGCGCCTGCTGTTCCTTCGGGGTACCCAAAAGTTCACGGCCAGCCTCGCTGAGGGTGTAGTGCAGGTTGCCCGGATGCAGCTGGCTGAGGGACACCTCAAGATAGTCAGCGTTGACCAGCGCCGCAATCAGCTTATTGAGTGCCTCACGGAAGAGAACATTGTCACCGACCGCAATGAAACGCTGAGTCATGTTGAAACCCAGGTCCACACCTACGGGGGTGTACATATCGGGGAAGAAAACCTTTTCGCCACGGTCCTGAGCGCGCTCAAAGTGGCGGAGCAGGGAGAAAGCCGCCGCAACGCTGAGAGCGCGTGCTTCCTCGGGTAGGGCCTCCCACGAAGTTTCCTGCTGCAGAGAGTGCAATTCGGAATGGTCGATATGGAGCATTGTTTTATTCACAAAAGCCACGCCGGGCTCCTTATCTGGTGTTATTTATCGTGCGGGCATTCTTCATAAAGTGCAGTCATTCGAGCGGGAAAATATTCACACAATACTGGGCGACACCATCTTTATTTTTGGGTCGACACTTTGGTAACCCCTCGTGAAGAGAAGCAGGAAAGGCGGATTTCTCAGCCCGTTCCGCTCACGTACCGTCTTCAATGACGAACACTTCAGAAAAGAACGCTATAAATTAGGGTGAAGTGCTGATACCGTCACGGGTATATACACTTCGTGAAATAATGCGAAGAATATATAACGCATTACCCTCTCATTGTATCGGCTGGTTCAAGAAATAACCTAGATTTCTAAAACCAGCCGATATATGAAAAATATCCTCATGGAAAAGTGAAAATACATTTAGTGAAATAACGTGGGAATGTGCAAAGAGCAGAGACGTTCAGAGTGAAACACTCACCCCAAAATACCCCCGGCTACTCCATGCCGCGGGCAAAATACTCCTCGTCAATGCGATAACCGCACTCGCCCTCACCATCAAGCACGCCCACACGGTGACGAATCATCAGCTCCACCAGCTGATGCTGATCAACCAGAGCAATATTGCGTGCCCCCGGCAAACCCTGCAAATACTCAGGCACCGGCTGCGCAAAAGCACCGCAAGTCACCAAAACACCCTGCAAACCGCCGTGCAGAAGCACCGCACCGGCAAGCTTCTGAATCTCGTTAGGAGTGACCTTCATGGTTCCGCAATAGTGCTTCACCTGAATATAAATCGGCGCGAAATCCAGACCATCAGAGTAGCGGGCAATCACATCCACTCCCTTATCGTCGGCGCCGCCGGTCACCTCGGTACTAAAACCAAGAGCCGTAAAAATATCGGCAACAATCTGCTCAAAATATTCCGGAGTCACCGCGTGAACATGCTGAATTAAATCCTGCGTAAAATGCTCAGCAAATTCCGCCTGAGCATGAATAACCGGCGAATCGCTGGCACGCAAAATAATATCTAGAGGAGACTGACCCGCAGGGCACGACCCCGCAGAACCCGCAGAATTCAAAGCGTGTGCAAGGTGCCCCGAACCGATTGCCTCATGGGCGGAGGTGGTTTCCTCGGTATCGGTAGCAGGGAGGAACGGCTCCATACCGGTGACTGCATCACCATCAGAAGCACCAAAAATGAGACGATGCTCCGCCTCCGCAGTCGCCAGGAGTGCATTCGCCTGCTTCTTGAGCTTCTTCGTCGTCCTCGCCGTCAGGCTCTGAGCGCACAGAGCCTGCACCTGCTTCACCACGCGCGGCGGCACCGAACCGTGCAGATGCGGGGTGCAGGTCAGCTCGGCACCCAGAGGAGTGAGCAGGTACTTCCTCTTCTCCCACGGGGTTAGACGAGGCATTAACTGGGCATAACGAAGCGCCACCAAGATTTTCAAGGTGGTACGCACAGCCACCGCAAAATCGGTGGATTCAAGATCGGGTAGGTTCTTCTTCGACCCCAATGCCTTAGTCTGCTGCCGCAACTGCTCACTAACATAGGCGGCGGTGCGAGGCACAGTCTTCGACAAGCGCCGTAGCGTCGGCAACAGAAGCGCGATATAGACATCCGGTGGGGGCCTATGGTTTTTATTCAGCATCTTTGCCATGGTCCCTGCCAATTTATTAACACTAATGTGACGGTATATACATCGTAGCATCAGTACGTATCATCATGACTTTATCGTTTCTAATATGACAAAACCACAAGAATCAGTGCATTAGGTGTTGAATAACGCAATATAAATCTTGAATTTGAAGCAAAACAATATATTCCCGCCACACCAACCGGCGTGACGGGAATATAAGAAGCAGAGTTATCAGCTCGCGTTACCTGGGGCGAGCGCGCCTCCACGAACCGGGGCCCGGACGCAACGAAACACCCAGGCGCTGACCGCGGTTCAAGATACGCGAAGCAGCACCCACCAGCGAGTTCTGCTCCTGCTGCGCGGCATTCGCCTGCATCATCGCCACCACAGCGGTTAGAGCGGCAATCTCCTCCGGGGTGGGGGAGCCCTTCACTACCTTCAGCAGCGGCTCCTGCTCAGCGTCAGTATCTACCGAAGACTGAGCGGAATCCTTCGCGGTGCTGGGAGCGGTATCCGCGCGCGCAGAAGAACTGGCGGAAGAGGTAGTACGGGAAGACCCGCGCTCAAGCTGCTCGGCGCTCTCAGTAGCCTCCGAACTGTCCTTCTTCTTGCCGAACGAGAAATAACTCAGCGGATTGTAGCCTGCCAAAGGCACGCCTCCTTAGAAAACCTAAAATCCTGGGAATGCCCGCACCACAAATGGTGCGGGCACAGCGGAAGCCTACAGCGGGATGTTGCCGTGCTTCTTTGCCGGGGTTGCCGCACGCTTATCGTGCAGGGCACGCAGCGAAGAAATGATGCGCACACGAGTCTCGCTCGGGGCGATAACCTCGTCAATGTAACCCAGCTCGGCAGCCTGGTACGGGTTCAGCAGCTCTTCCTCGTACTTGGCAATCAGCTCGGCGCGGCGAGCCTCAACGTCGCCGCCCTCAGCCGCCAGAGCAGCCAGCTCGCGACGGTACAGAATGTTCACCGCACCCTGAGCACCCATCACACCAATCTGTGCGGTGGGCCATGCCAGGTTAATATCGGCGCCCAGCTTCTTCGAACCCATCACAATGTATGCACCGCCGTACGCCTTACGGGTAATGACGGTAACCAGCGGAACGGTCGCCTCCGCGTAAGCGTAGAGCAGCTTAGCGCCGCGGCGAATAATACCGTTGAACTCCTGATCGGTACCGGGCAAGAAGCCGGGAACATCCACAAAAGTCAGAATCGGAATGTTGAACGCATCGCAATGGCGCACGAAGCGGGCAGCCTTCTCGGACGCAGAAATGTCCAGGCAGCCAGCGAACTGCATCGGCTGGTTCGCCACAATACCGACCGTGCGGCCTTCAACGCGGGCGTAACCAATCATCACGTTCGGGGCGTACAGCGCCTGCATCTCCAGGAAGTGGCCGTCATCGACCACGGACTCAATGACCGCACGCATGTCGTAGGGCTGGTTCGCCGAATCCGGGATGAGAGTATCCAAATCCAAATCGTCCACGCACACCTGCGCCTCCTGGTCGTGCTCCAGGGGCAGGGACTCTGCAAGGTTATTAGAGGGCAGGAACTCCAGAAGCTCACGCACAAAATCGAACGCGTCTTCCTCGTCCTCAGCCAGGTAGGTGCTAGTACCGGTCACCGAGTTGTGCTGACGCGCACCGCCGAGGGTCTCCATGTCCACATCCTCACCGGTCACGGTCTTAATGACGTCCGGGCCGGTAATGAACATGTGCGAAGTCTTATCCACCATGATGATGTAGTCAGTCAGAGCGGGGGAGTACGCGGCACCGCCAGCGCAGGGGCCCATAATGACAGAAATCTGCGGAACCACACCGGAGGCGCGCACGTTCATACGGAAAATGTCAGCAAACATCGCCAGGGAGGCCACGCCCTCCTGAATGCGGGCGCCACCACCATCGTTAATGCCGATGACCGGGCAACCGTTCTTCAGAGCGAACTTCTGCACCTTCACAATCTTCTCGCCGTTCACCTGCGAGAGGGAACCACCGTACACGGTGAAATCCTGAGAGTACACGGCAACCAGGCGACCATCCACGGTGCCGTAACCGGAGACCAAACCGTCACCCAGGGGCTTCTTCGCCTCCATGCCGAACGCGGTGGTGCGGTGGCGGGCGAGGGCATCAAACTCAACGAAAGAACCCTCGTCCAAAAGCATCTCGATGCGCTCGCGGGCGGTGTTCTTGCCGCGTGCGTGCTGCTTCTCGATAGCTGCCTCACCGCTGGGCGCGAAGCTGCACTCTCGACGTGCATAAAAATCAGCGAGCTTACCGGCGGTGGTGCTCAAATCAAATTCCTGCTGGAGGTTCTCGGACATTATTCCTCGTTCCTGCTCCACCCGATTGTCGGGAGCCAGTGGTTGCGGTGATGGTTGTTCAGAAGGCCCCGAAGAGCGCTCTTGAACAATGTGCATATCCCTCAACTATAGTGCGAACTAGGGCACATATGCCAGGTGAGAAGCCAGAATATCAACACTAGATACACTTTTATGCACTCAGTACCCAAGAAGGTGCATATAGTAAACGAAAAGTGCGAAAGAGCGGCTCAAAAGAGCGCAGAAAACCCCCTCTCGCGCCGGCAATCCTTGTCGGCGAAAAGGGGGTTTACGTTCAAGCTTTTCCAGCGTGAAGCGGTGCTCGACCTTAGATGGTGCCCAGAACCGGGTTCCACTCGGTTACGGTGTGGGACAGAACCGCGCCGCCAACGTTCATCGGGTCGTTAGCTACGATCTTCTCGGCAGCCTCAGCGGAGTCAACCTTTGCAATCAGCAGAGCGCCAGCGGGGGTCTCGCCATCCAGCAGGGGACCGGAAACAATCAGGTTGCCCGCCTCAATCTGCGAACCAAGGTACTCGCGGTGAGCCGGGCGGTACTTCGCCTGCTCCTCGGGAGCTGCGTAAACGTAAGTAATTGCGTAATAAGCCATAGCGGTCTTCTTTCGAGCAGGGCGGAGGAACCTCCGCAGCCGGTCGGTGCTTGATGCACCCTCACTGTCTAATGTACCGTCTCGGGTACCGGGTGGGCATCACCGGCGGCAAGAAATTGATATGGTGAGAAATCAGCGTGACTCGGCAGAAACCGGCAGATTTCGGTGACGGGTCGGCATACTGCAGAGTAGTTTCGAACAGAGTAGAAAGGTGCAGGCTATGGAGAAGAACATGCACATCGAGAGCGATCATTCGGTTTTGGATGCGCCGCGCATCCGCACCATCGCAATGGAAACCGGGTACTCCAGCGTAAACCTTTACGATGAAGTCGACTCCACCACCACCCGCGCCCGCGAACTACTCATGGACGGCACCGACCCCGAACGTGAACAGCTCGGTGAGCTCTCCGTCTACGCCAGCCTCTACCAAAGCGCCGGACGCGGCCGCCTCGCCCGAGCCTGGACCGCCCCTCCCGGAGCCTGCCTAGCCGCAAGCATTGTGGTGCGCCCGCACGCCTCCGCAGACCCGCTCGCCCGAGAGCTACCCGACGGCAGCTACCACTGGCTGACCCTCATCGCCGGGCTCAGCGTGGTCGATATTTGGCGCAGCTACGGCGTGGACGCCGCCCTCAAATGGCCCAACGACGTCATCGCACAGGGAGCCAAAGGCTGTGGAATCCTCGCCCAGCTCGTCCCTGAAAGCGGCTCCACCGAGGGGCAGCGCAGCATCATTGTGGGCATCGGTCAGAACACGAATATGTCCGCCGAACAGCTGCCCGTACCCACCGCCACCAGCCTGAGTCTATGCACAGGTGCCGCGGTTGACTCCTCCGAGGTCCTCACCCGACTGCTGAGCATCTTCGCTCGCCGCTACCGCGCCTTCGTGCGCGCCGGCGGCGACCCGGAACGCCCCGACCCGCTCAACCCGGAGAGCCTCAGCCTGCTTGACCAGGCGCGCGCTGCCACCGCAACCCTCGGAGCCAGCGTGCGCCTGAGCCTGCCCGACGAAAGCACCGTAGAAGGCGTTGCTGAAGACCTCGACGCGCAGGGGCGCATCCTTATTTGCCGCGAGGACGGAACCCTGGAGCCCTACGCGGTGGGCGATATTGAGCACCTTCGCCCCGCCAACGGTAGCTACGGAGATTTTCAGCAGGCACACTAGAAGCAGCCCCTAAAATTTCAGCCCGGCACGGCTACACTCAACGAACCCGCACCACCTCAACCGGCGCCTCTAGCCGGAATACAACAACCAGCACAGCTAAGGAACACCATGCGTTTGCGCGGAAAACTCAACCCCGGTGAGCATGTCATCATTGCGACCCGACAGCACTACGGTGCCCTGCTGCCCACGCTTGCCTACCTGCTGGTTGCAATCGCCGCGTCAACCTTCGCCTCCACGGCACGGTCCTCACCGATTCTGTGGACTCTCGGCACAATCTGTGCGGTAGGTACCCTGCTCGGTGCCGTGCGCACCGCCTGGCGTTGGGCAACCACCTACTACCTGCTGACCACCCACCGGCTCGTGGTGCGCCGCGGCATCATGACCCGCAGCGGAGATGAGTCGCTCTACCTGGACTCCATGGGGGAGCGCTGGGCAAAACAACCCGGTCCGGGAGCCTGGCTGGGGTACGGGTCGGTGTACGTGGTGTGCCGCGGGGTGCACCACCGCCTGACCTACGTGCCCGATCCCAAGCGCTTTGAAAAAGAAATTAAAGCCGCCCGACGCGACTACTACGCCCTGCGCGCTCGCTATATTTAGGGCTTCATCGCCTCTGTGACCGAGTTGGGAGGGAACCATCGGGGTGGCTCAGAGCCTAAACTCGCCGCTAAATCTGCCGAAAAAATGCGGACTAGAGTATTCTTAAATGTGAATTACTCCACTAAACTATCCTAGGGTGCGGGCGCTTTTGTGACCCAAACACCACAGCGGAGGGGTATATTAACAAGGCGCTACACGGTGAGCATCATCGCAGTGACGCAATGCGAAACCCGCAGAGCACAACGGTGTACCACGTAACCTAGCGCCACCACGGTATAAACCGGACAGTATTTTCCGGCAGGGATGAAAGGAGCGGCAGCGGCAATGAGCACGGCAGACCGCCATGAACCTGCGCACTCTCCGCAGGACACCGGCGCCACCATGGGCCCCGAAACCCAAATGCTCAACCTCAAAATCCTGCAGAATCTCGCGCAGAATAATATCTACCGCGACGAGGAATCCAAAGCAGGAATCCGAGCCCTCGAAAAGTCGCTCCTGGGACAGGGTCGCCGCTACACCCCCGTAGAAGCCGCAGAATGCGCCGGACTTCCCTTCGAAACCGCCCAGCGCATCTGGCACAACATGGGCTTCCCGACGATTCCCAACCACTCGCCCTACTTCACTGAAACAGACGTGCAGATGCTAGCCGACCTACAGAAGTTGGACGCAGAAGGCGACATCCGCATGGAATATGTGGCATCCCTCGTGCGCGCCGAAGGTCAACTGACCGACCGCACCGTCGCCTGGCAGATTGAGGCGCTCGTGCACAACATCATGGTCACCGAAAACCTCAGCGATAATGATGCCCGCCGCAAGCTTCTTAAAGACTTCCCACGCTACCTTGAGGTTCTCGAGCGTCTGGCGCTGTACGCATACCGCCGTCAGATGTACGCCGGAATCCTGCGCCTGGGATTGCGTGAGAACAATGTGACCACCTCCGGCCTTTCCCGCCTGCCCCTGGTGCGTGGCGTGGGATTCGTGGATCTGGTCTCCTACACATCCCTGGTGCGTAACCTGGATGCAGCGGCACTTTCTCAGCTCATCAACCACTTTGAGCAGAGCTGCCTGGACGTTATCGCACCCCTGGGTGGTCGCATTATTAAGACTCTCGGTGACGAAGTTTTCTTCCTCACCGAAACCCCGGACGCTATCGCAGAAATCAGCCTGCGTCTGTCCGAAAAAATCGGTGCCGACCCGCAGCTGCCGGACTCCCGCGTCGCCTTCATCTGGGGCGAGGTCCTGGCGAACCGCGGTGACGTGTACGGCTCCAGCGTGAACCTGGCTGCTCGCCTGGTTTCCCTGGCTGAACCGGGTACCGTGCTGACCGATAATGAGACAGCAAACACGCTCCGACAGGTGGGAAATCGCTATACTCTCACCTCTCAAGGAACGCGAAACGTTAGAAGCTTTGGTAACGTAGACCCCGTGGCGGTGACTCGTCGCGTGAACTACACAATGGAGATAGACCTCTCATGACTGAACTGAAACTACGTACCGGTGGTGCAACGCACCGCGGCGCACATCGAGAAAATAACGAAGATTCGATGGTCGTCGCAGGTTCCCTTTGCGTGGTCGCGGACGGCATGGGAGGCCACGAGGCGGGCGAGGTTGCTTCGCGCCTGTGCGTGCGTCAGCTCGCCTACTCGCCCTTCTTCACCATGCCCGGTGGCCGTAGCGAAGAGGAACAGCAGGCCTACGTTGAGCGCCTGGCCGCTATTGACGAGGAAGACCCCACCAAGCGCCGCCGCCGCGCGAACACCCTGCTTAACAACGAAATTGTGGGCACCCTCAACCGCCTGCACGACATCATTGGCGAAACTAACGAGGAGATTAAGCAGGCGCTTTCCCGCTCCGGCGGTACGACTGTGACGGGTGCATGGCTGACCCGCATTGGCGACCGTAACCTGTGGGTTATCTTCAACGTGGGTGACTCCCGCACCTACCGCCTGTTGCGTGAGGACGAGGGTATTCACCACTCCGCCATGGAGAAGCTGCCCGGTTCCGAGGGCTCCGCCTCGCTGGAGCAGGTCACTAGCGACCACTCCGAGGTGCAGTACCTGGTCGATGAAGGTCAGATTACCGCCCTGGAGGCGCTGACCCACCCGCGCCGCAACGTGATTACCCGTGCGCTGGGTACCGGTAACTACTGGGAGCCGGACTTCTGGGTTCTGCCCGCTCGTCCGGGTGACCGCCTGATGCTCTGCTCCGATGGCCTTTCCGGTGAGCTTTCGCACGAGTACATGGCGCGTGTGCTCACTTCGATTCGCCACCCGCAGGACGCCGCTGACGTGCTCCAGCACGAGGCGCTACGCTCCGGTGGCCGCGACAACATTACCGTGATTGTTGCTGACGCTGTCGAAGCCTAAACTTCATACCTGTTGATTCACCCCCATTTTCTATGGGTGCTCATGCGAGTGCTTGTAGAAGGCGGGGGTGAATTGCGTCCGCTCTCAGCACTGTTGAGTGCGGGCACGAACGACCCTGGCTAGACGTGAGGCGAACATGCTCGCACGGAACCGGGCAATATGACGAGCGATAGGGGAGAGGCGGAGCAAAAACGCTAGACTGGACGGGTGACTGAGAACAACACCACCCAGCAGACTGCCACCGCCGAGACTCGAGCAGAGAGCCCCGCAGAAAACTCCGTGGAAAACACCGCAGAAAACACCGTGGAGATTACCGAGGCCCTGCGTGCTGAGTACGCGGAACTGACCGATAAGATTCGTGCCGCCCGCCGCGCCTACTACAACGAGGACGCGCCCTTCCTCTCTGACGCCGAGTACGATAAGCTCTACCGCCGCCTCGAAATCATTGAGGCGGAGCACCCGCACCTGATCGCCAACGACTCGCCCACCCAGGAAGTCGGCGGCGAAGCCATCGAGGCCTTCGCACCCGTCACCCACCTGCAGCGCATGTACTCCCTCGAGGACGTCTTCTCCTTCGAAGAGCTACGCGCCTGGCTGACCAAGACCGAAGAGAGCGCCCGGACCCTCACCGGCAGCGCACCGCAGTGGCTGACCGAGCTGAAGATTGACGGCCTGGCGGTGAACCTGCTCTACCGCAACGGCACCCTCGTACGCGCGGCAACCCGCGGCGACGGCACCACCGGCGAAGACGTCACCCACAACGTGCGCACCATCGCGAGCATCCCGCAGCAGCTGAGCGGCGAGAACCACCCCGAAGAGATTGAAATCCGCGGCGAAGTGTTCATCTCCTCCGCCGATTTTGAGAAGCTCAACGAGTCCATGATTGCCGCAGGAAAGAACCCCTTCGCGAACCCGCGTAACGCCGCGGCAGGCTCGCTACGCCAGAAGGACGCGGCGATTACCGCCTCGCGCCCGCTGAGCATGTACGTGCACGGCATCGGTTCGCGCACCGGCCTGGATATTGCCACCCAGTACGAGACCTACGATTTGCTCGCCTCCTGGGGTCTGCCCGTGAGCCCCTACAGCGAAATCGCCGCCAACACCGAGGCGGTCTTCGACTTCATTAACAAGTACGGCGAGCAGCGCCACTCCCTGGTGCACGAGATTGACGGCATCGTCATTAAGGTCAACGACTTCGCGACCCAGGCTCAGCTGGGCTACACCTCCCGCGTGCCGCGCTGGGCGGTGGCGTACAAGTACCCGCCCGAAGAGGTGCACACCAAACTGCTGGACATCCGCGTGGACGTGGGACGCACCGGCCGCGTGACCCCCTACGGCGTCATGGAGCCCGTGTTCGTCTCCGGCTCGACCGTCGAACGCGCCACCCTGCACAACCAGGACGTGGTCAAGGCCAAGGGCGTGCTCATCGGCGACACCGTGGTGCTGCGCAAGGCAGGCGACGTGATCCCCGAGATCGTCGCCCCCGTGGTTGCTCTACGTGACGGCACCGAACGAGAGTTCGTGATGCCCGGCGAGTGCCCCTCCTGCGGCTCGCCCCTGGCACCCGGCAAGGAAGGCGATGTGGACCTGCGCTGCACGAACCCGCGCTCCTGCCCGGCGCAGCTGACCGAGCGCGTGTACTATGCGGCAAGCCGCGGCGCCTTCGACATTGAGGCGCTCGGCTTTGAAGCAGCAAAGGCACTCACCAGCCCCGCAACCCCGGATACCCCTCCGCTAACGACCGAGGCGCACCTGTTCAGCCTCAACATTGAGGACCTGCGCGAGGTCACCATCGAACGTGAGAAGAAGGTCAAGGGTGTGGGCACCGGAAAGATGGAGCGCGTGCCCTACTTCTACACCAAGCCGACCAAGGCACGCCCCGAACCGAAGCCCACGAAGAATACGCTGAACCTCTTCGCCGAGCTGGAGAAGGCAAAGCAGCAGCCGCTGTGGCGCGTGCTGGTTGCCCTCTCGATTCGCCACGTGGGCCCGACCGCTGCCCGCGCGCTCGCCGCGGAGTTCGGATCGATGCAGGCGATCCGCGAGGCTGACCGTGAACGCCTTGCCGCTGTGGACGGTGTGGGCACCACGATTGCCGACTCGATTATTGAGTGGTTCGCTGAGGACTGGCACGCCGAGGTTGTGGACTCCTGGGCTGCCGCCGGTGTGCGCATGGAAGATACCCGTGACGAGTCCGTGGAACGCACCCTGGAGGGCCTGACCGTGGTCGTGACCGGCACGCTGAATGGTTACACCCGTGACGGTGCGAAGGAAGCCATTATTTCTCGCGGCGGTAAGGCCTCCGGCTCGGTTTCGAAGAAGACCCACTTTGTGGTTGCGGGCGCGAACGCCGGCTCGAAGCTGGATAAGGCTCAGCAGCTGGGACTGAAGGTGCTGGATGAGGAGGGCTTCACCGCCCTGCTCGAGGGCGGCCTGGAGGCTGTTGAGGCTACCGCCGAGTAGACCCGGTAGCGGGGTCATCTGAATCTGACCCCTGCAATATATAGAGCATTCAGGCTCTGGAGTGCGTGCTCCAGAGCCTGAATGCCAATTTCTGGCATTTGTAATTACCACAGCTTTTAAGGCGGAAGCGCCTTAAAACACTCCCAAAGCGAAGAAATATTTAAAAAATATTTACACGCCGTTCAAAACCCTTAAAGGTGGTGCCCATCAACCCCGAATCGGAAAACTTGGCGGGGGAGCGCATCCGGGTTAAATCCCTAGAAAACCCCGAAATTCAGGGGCGAAAACCCTAAGGCGCGCGGGGCTCAAGGTCTTAAATAATGTTTCCTGCACTTTTAACCTGGAAGAACCCTGGGAGAACCCGGGACGTTCGCTGTGAACTTGAAATCGGGTTGGAATCATAAAAAACCTCGGCTATCTTTGAGACCAGATGGATTCTCGCAAGAGAATCACCTGTGTGGTTTCAAGCTTGGAATGCTTGAAACGATGCCCGGTTCTACCGCACGTCCCCATCGAGGAAGTGCCACCCGGATTCCGCACATAAGTGCAGAATCGCTCACGGTGACATGAAATCGGTGGAGAGCCGCTCACATGGTAGAGCCAGAATATGAGTAACCTACTTCGTTATCAAAGGGTGAGCGGCGGCGCGCTAGAGTTCCGGGGACGGAACGAGCGGGGACGGCCCCAAGGAGCATTATGAAGAACACTTCCATTCGTCGTACCGCAGCAGCTCTCGCCATCGGTGGCGCTGTAGCAGCTACCATGTCGATGCCCGCTGCAAACGCAGTAGACGGTGCTACCTGGGACGCACTGGCACAGTGCGAGTCCGGTGGCAACTGGTCCATCAACACCGGTAACGGCTTCTACGGCGGTCTGCAGTTCACCCAGCAGTCCTGGAACGGCGTCGGCATGTCCGGCTCCCCCGCGACCGCTACCCGTGCACAGCAGATCGAGGCTGGCGAGCGTCTGCTCGCTATCCAGGGCTGGGGCGCATGGCCCGCATGCTCCGCTAAGCTTGGCCTCTACGGCAAGACCGGCGCAGCTCCCACCTACACCGAGCCCACCACCACCGTGGCTGCACAGTCGCAGACCCAGCAGACCTACACCGCTCCCGCGGCACAGGCTGCACCCGCAGCTCCTGCAGCTCCTGCAGCTCAGGCTGCACCCGCAGCAGTTGAGGCACCCGCAGCTCCCGCTGCACCGGTAGCACCCGCTGCACCCGCAGTTGAGGCTCCCGCAGCTCCCGCAGCGGCACCGGCAGTTGAGGCTCCCGTAGCAGCAGCTCCCAAGGCTGCAGCAGGCACCTACACCGTGGTTCCCGGTGACTCCCTCTCGCTGATCGCTGCAAAGCTCGGCGTTGCAGGCGGCTACCAGGCAATCGCAGCTGCGAACACCGACATCATCTACAACGTTGACCTGATCTTCCCCGGCCAGGTTCTGACCATCCCCGCCTAAGGATTAACCCCCAAGCGTAACGTGGACACGTTGTAGCCCAACGCCCCGCACCTCACACGAGGAGCGGGGCGTTGAGCATTTAACCCGAAAACAGGGGAGGAGAACACCGCCTGACCACGCAAACCAGCAGGTAAACCCTCCAACCCCCAATGAGACGGAAAACGCAACCTCCACTACACTAGAGAAGAGACAAGAAAACAAACTACGGGAGAACCATGTCTGCCATCACCTTTGAACAGGTAAAGCACCTGGCATCGCTGGCACTCATTGAGATGACCGATGAAGAACTCACCGCGATGGCGTCTGAGCTGGACGTCATCGTCGCATCCGTTGAGACCATGTCGCAGAAAGCAACTGCCGACATCCCCGCGACCAGCCACCCCATCCCCCTCGAGAACGTCTTCCGCGAAGACGTACCCGTCACCACCCTCACCCAGGAAGAGGCGCTCTCCGGCGCCCCCGACGCACAGGACGGCAAGTTCCGCGTGCCGGCAATCCTCGACGAAGACTAAGAGGAGAACAACCAAGTGAACGAACTGATCCAGCTCACCGCCGCAGAAGCAGCAGAAAAGCTCGCATCCGGCGAAATCACCTCCGTCGAGCTCACCCAGGCACACCTGGACCGCATCGCAGCCACCGACGGCGCACCCCTGAGCGACAACCGAGCAGACGGCAAGAACGGCCTCAACGCCTTCCTGCACATCAACGCCGAAGAAGCACTCGCCACCGCAGCAGCAGTGGACGCAGACCGCGCAGCAGGCAAGGAACTGCCCCCGCTCGCAGGCGTACCCATCGCCGTCAAGGACCTCATCGTCACCAAGGGCCAGCCCACCACCGCAGCATCGCGCATGCTCGAAGGCTGGATGAGCCCCTACGACGGCACCGTCACCCGCAAGGTCCGCGAAGCACGCATGCCCATCCTCGGCAAGACCAACCTCGACGAATTCGCAATGGGTTCCTCCAACGAGCACTCCGCATTCGGCGTAGTACGCAACCCCTGGGCACTCGACCGCGCAC
The DNA here is from genome assembly GCF_001813725.1 of Rothia sp. HMSC072B04. NCBI lineage: Bacteria > Bacillati > Actinomycetota > Actinomycetes > Micrococcales > Micrococcaceae > Rothia > Rothia sp. HMSC072B04. Next base: position 220,224 of record NZ_KV813802.1, read on the forward strand.
CCGGCGGCTCCGGCGGCGGCTCCGCAGCAGCCGTCACCGCCTTCCAGGCACCCCTGGCGCTCGGCACCGACACCGGCGGCTCCATCCGCCAGCCCGCAGCGCTGACCGGTAGCGTCGGCGTCAAGCCCACCTACGGCTCCGTCTCCCGTTACGGCGTCATCGCCATGGCATCCTCCCTCGACCAGGTAGGCCCCGTCGCACGCACCGTCCTGGACACCGCGCTGCTCCATGAAGCCATCGCAGGCCACGATCCGCTCGACGCAACCTCCCTACCCGATGAACCCGGCAACTTCGTTGAAGAAGCCAAGGCAGGCGCAGAAGCCGCACGCAAGGGCGACCTGTCCGGCCTGCGCATCGGCGTCATCAAGGAACTCGGCGGCGGCGACGGCGAAGGCTTCGAAGCAGGCGTCCTCGCACGCTTCCGCGAATCCGTCGAAGAGCTGCGTGCCGCAGGTGCAGAAATCATCGAGGTCTCCCTGCCCTCCGTCACCGAAGCCATCAGCGCCTACTACATGATCATGTCCTCCGAGGTGTCCTCCAACCTGGCACGCTACGACGGCGTCCGCTACGGCCTGCGCGTCGTACCCGAAGACGGCCCCGTCACCATCGAACGCGTCATGTCCGCAACCCGCTCCGCAGGTTTCGGCCACGAGGTCAAGCGCCGCATCATCCTCGGCACCTACGCACTGTCCGCAGGTAACTTCGACGCCTACTACGGCGCCGCACTGCGCGTACGCACCCTCATCCAGCGCGACTACGCGGCAGCATTCGAAAAGTGCGACGTACTCATCTCCCCGACCGCGCCCTCCACCGCATTCAAGCTCGGCGAGAAGACCGAAGGCGACCCCATGGCAATGTACCTGGGCGACGTCGCAACCGTGCCCGTCAACCTGGCAGGCGTCCCGGCGCTCTCCCTGCCCGGCGGCCTCTCCGAAGAGAACAACCTGCCCGTCGGCATCCAGTTCACCGCACCCGCACGCGAAGACGCACGCCTGTACCGCGTCGGCGCAGCACTGGAAGAACTGCTCACCGCAAAATGGGGCGCACCGCTCTACAAGAGCCTGCCCGACACCGAAACTCTGATCCGCGACTTTGACTTTGGGGGAACCAAGTAATGAGTGAAGAAGTCCTCAGCTTCGAAGAAGCCATCGAAAAGTACGACCCGGTCCTCGGCTTCGAGGTGCACGTCGAACTGAACACCAAGACCAAGATGTTCGACTCCGCACCCAACGAGTTCGGCGACGAACCCAACACCAACGTCACCCCCGTATCGCTCGGCCTGCCCGGCGCGCTGCCCATGGTGAACAAGACCGCTGTTGAGTCCGCCATTAAGCTCGGCCTGGCACTGGGCTGCGACATTGCAGACAAGTCCTACTTCGCCCGCAAGAACTACTTCTACCCGGACTCCCCGAAGAACTTCCAGACCTCTCAGGCTGGCGGCCCCATCGCGGAAAACGGCTCCCTGGACGTTGAGCTCGAAGACGGCACCATCTTCACCGTCGAAATTGAGCGCGCCCACATGGAAGAAGACGCAGGCAAGCTCACCCACGTCGGCGGCGCAGACGGCCGAATCCAGGGTGCAACCTCCTCCCTGGTCGACTACAACCGCGCAGGCGTGCCCCTGATCGAGATCGTCACCCGACCCATCGTCGGTGCCGGCGAGCGCGCACCCGAACTGGCACGCGCCTACGTTGCCGCAATCCGCGACATCGTCCGCTCCCTCGGCATCTCTGACGCCCGCATGGAACGCGGTAACGTCCGCTGCGACGCCAACGTCTCCCTCATGCCCAAGGGCGCAGAGAAGTTCGGCACCCGCTCCGAAACCAAGAACGTGAACTCCCTCCGTTCGGTTGAGCGCGCCGTCCGCTACGAGATTCGCCGCCACGCAGCGATCCTCGAACGCGGCGAAAAGGTCACCCAGGAGACCCGCCACTGGCATGAAGACACCCGCGAAACCTCCTCGGGCCGCCCCAAGTCCGACGCTGACGACTACCGTTACTTCCCCGAACCGGACCTCGTACCGGTCGTCACCAACAGCGAATGGATTGAGCGTCTGCGCGCCGAACTGCCCGAACCCCCGGCAGAACGCCGCCGCCGCCTCAAGGGTGAGTGGGGCTACTCCGACGAAGAGTTCCGCGACGTAGTCAACGCCGGCGCACTCGACGTCATCGAAGAGACCGTCGCCGCAGGCGCAACCGCAGCAGCAGCCCGCAAGTGGTGGATGGGCGAAATCGCCCGCCGCGCAAAGCAGGCTGAAGTTGAGCTCACCGCCCTCGGCGTGGAGCCCGCAACCGTGGTCGCCCTCGAAGCGCTCATCTCCGAAGGCAAGATCAACGACAAGATCGCCCGCCAGGTGCTCGAGTTCGTCCTCGCCGGTGAAGGCACCCCTGCCGAAATCGTTGAGGCACGCGGCCTCGCCGTGGTCTCCGACGACGGTGCGCTTACCGCAGCTGTTCAGGAAGCACTGGCAGCAATGCCCGACGTTGCCGACAAGATTCGTGCCGGTAAGGTTCAGGCTGCTGGCGCTATCGTCGGCCAGGTCATGAAGGCTACCCGCGGTCAGGCTGACGCCGCTCGCGTGCGTGAGCTGATTTTGGCTGAGTGCGGCGTGGAAGGCTAAGCTTTTCTGCTGACCCGCCTCTAACGAAAGAGGCGCTGTCTCCCGAGGTGGGAGGTGGCGCCTCTTTCGTGCTTTACCCCATTCCAGGTTCTGCGCGGGATGCACGGTTCCGCTTAGATTCCGCACGGAAAGGCGGTTATCGTCCTCGTTCCTACAGGGAACCCGCCCTCGCTTCGCTTCGGGCACCCTG